>NZ_VCMY01000020.1:0-103320 GCF_005924235.1 Mycobacterium sp. DBP42 | reverse complement strand
TGGGTGACAAGTTCGGTCAGTCGATCGTGCACGGCAACGAGATCCTGGGGGATCTGAACCAGCGGATGCCCCAGATCCGGCGTGACACTGCGGGTCTGGCCGATTTGGGTGAGGTTTATGCCGATGCCGCCCCGGATCTGTTCGACGGGCTGACCAACGCGGTGACCACCGCGCGCACGCTCAACGAGCAGCGCGGCAACCTCGATCAGGCCTTGGTGGCGGCCGTCGGTTTCGGCAACACCGGCGGTGACATCTTCGAGCGCGGTGGGCCGTACCTGGTGCGCGGCGCTCAAGACCTCCTGCCGACCTCGGCTCTGCTGGACAAGTACAGCCCGGCGCTGTTCTGCACGATCCGCAATTACCACGATGCCGGCCCGAAACTCGCGGGTGCGCTCGGCGGTAACGGCTACTCACTGCAGACGCATTCGTTGGTGATCGGCGTGGGCAACCCCTACGTCTATCCCGACAACCTGCCGCGGATCAACGCCAAGGGCGGCCCCGAGGGCCGGCCCGGCTGCTGGCAGCCGGTCACCAAGGACCTGTGGCCCATGCCGTACCTGGTGATGGATACCGGTGCATCGATCGCCCCGTACAACCACCTCGAGCTGGGTCAACCGCTCGTGGCCGAGTATGTGTGGGGCCGCCAAGTGGGGGAGAACACGATCAACCCATGAGCATCAAGGGCACGATTCTCAAGCTCGGCATCTTCTCACTGGTGCTGCTCACCTTCACTGCGATCATCTTCGTGGTCTTCGGTCAGATCCGGTTCAACCGGACCTCTGAGTACTCGGCGATCTTCAACAACGTCAGCGGTCTGCGCACCGGGCAGTTCGTCCGTGCCTCCGGTGTCGAGGTCGGCAAGGTCTCGGGCGTCAAACTGATCAACGGCGGCCAGCAGGCCGAGGTCACGTTCAACGTCGAGAAGTCGCTGCCGTTGTTCGACCAGACCACGGCCTCGATCCGCTACCAGGACCTGATCGGTAACCGCTACCTCGAGCTCAAGCGGGGTGAGAGCAACACCAGGATCGCGCCGGGCAGCACCATTCCGCTGGAGCGCACCGAACCCGCGCTCGACCTCGACGCGCTCGTCGGCGGTTTCCGGCCGTTGTTCCAGTCGCTGAGTCCGGAGAAGGTCAACACCATCTCCAAGTCGATCATCACGATCTTCCAGGGCCAGGGCGGCACCATCAACGACATCCTGGATCAGACGGCGCAGCTCACCCAGAGCATCGCCGACCGGGATCAGGCCATCGGTGACGTGATCAAGAACCTCAACATCGTCCTGGACACCACCGTCGCGCATCAGCAGCAGTTCGACGACACCCTCAAGAACTTCGAGACGGTGATCACGAGCCTGAGGAACCGCGCCGATCCGATCGGCTCCTCGGTGGCCGACATCAGCAATGCGGCCGGGTCGCTGGCCGATCTGCTGTCGGACAACCGCCCGCTGCTCAAGGACACCGTCGGTCAACTCGAGGTCATCCAGCAGCCGCTGATCGATCAGAAGCAGCAGCTCAACGACATCCTGGTGCAGTTCCCCCAGGCGTTGAAGATCATCGGTCGTGCCGGTGGCATCTACGGTGACTTCTTCAACTTCTATGCCTGCGACCTTTCGTTGAAGCTCAACGGGTTGCAGCCGGGCGGGCCCGTCCGAACCGTCAGACTTGCTTCACAGCCGTCGGGGAGGTGCACGCCGCGATGAGGACACTGCAAGGTTCCGACCGCTTCCGCAAAGGCCTGATGGGCGTTGTGGTGGTGGCGCTGGTCATCGGCGTCGGCTCGACGCTGACGAGCGTGCCGATGCTGTTCGCGGTCCCCACGTACTACGGCCAGTTCTCCGATACCGGAGGCCTGAGCCTGGGTGACAAGGTGCGCATCGCCGGTATGGATGTCGGCACGGTCAAGAGCATGGACATCAACGGCGACAAGGTCGAGATCGGCTACACCCTGGGTGGCAAGACGATCGGCACCGAGAGCCGCGCGGCGATCCGTACCGACACCATCCTGGGCCGCAAGAACATCGAGATCCAGCCGCGCGGTAGCAAGACACTGGAACCGCGCGGGATGCTGCCGCTGGGCCAGACGACGACGCCGTACCAGATCTACGACGCGTTCCTCGATGTCACGCGCAATGCGTCGGGCTGGGACACCAAGTCCGTCAAGGAATCGCTGAATGTGTTGTCGGAGACGATCGATCAGACCTCGCCGCACCTGAGTGCGGCGCTGGACGGCGTGGCCAAGTTCTCCGAGACCATCGGCAAGCGTGACGAGGACGTCAAGAAGCTGCTGGCCAACGCCAACAAGATCGCCACGGTGCTCGGTGACCGCAGCACGCAGGTCAACCAGCTGCTGGTGAACGCACAGACACTGTTGGCCGCGGTCAACGAGCGTGGCCAGGCCGTGAGCATGCTGCTGGAGCGGGTGTCCTCGGTGTCGCATCAGGTCGAGGGCCTGATCAACGACAACCCGAACCTGAACCATGTGCTCGAGCAGTTGCGCACGGTCAGCGACCTGCTCGTCGAACGCAAGCAGGATCTGGCCGACGTCCTCACGGTTGCAGGCAAATTCATCACCTCGCTGGCCGAGGCGCTGGCCTCGGGTCCGTACTTCAAGGTGATGCTGGTCAACCTGATCCCGCCGCAGATCCTGCAGCCGTTCGTCGATGCCGCGTTCAAGAAGCGCGGTATCGATCCCGAGGAGTTCTGGCGCAACGCCGGGCTGCCGTCGGCCCGCTTCCCCGATCCCAACGGCAAGCGTTTCGAAAATGGCGCGCCACCGCCGGCTCCGACGCCGCTGGAAGGCACCCCGGAGCACCCGGGGCCTGCCGTGCCACCCGGATCGCCGTGCTCGTACACGCCGACGGCGGCTGGGATCCCGTCCCCGGGCAACCCGATGCCGTGCGCGGCGGCCACCCAAGGTCCGTTCGGTGGCCCGCACTACGGCCCGCCGGATCTGGCCACGTCGGCACCGAACCCTGACGGCATCGCGCATTCACCGGGTGTGCCCAGCGCGGCCATCCCCGGCCAGATGCCGCCGGATCAGCCCGGTGCCCCCGTTGAGCTGGCGCCCGGTCCGCCGGGAGCCCGCACCGTTCCGATCGCCCCGCTGCCGGTGGCGCCCGGACCGCTGCCGGGTTACGCACCGCACCCGGGACCGGTGAACGCTCCTCCGGCACCGCCGGGACCGGGGCCGGAAGCCGGCCCGGCGGGCACACCGCCGCTACCGGGTAATCCGCCGTTCCTTCCGCCCGGGTCGCAGGGATAGGCCGCACATATGTCAACTGTTTTCAACGTTCGAAACATCAAGTTGCCCAAGGCTTCCCGGGCAGCTGTCATCGTCGCTGCGCTGGCGGTGGCAGCCGCCCTGGTGCTGGGTTACTTCGGTATGAACCTGTACAAGAAGATGACCAACACCTCGGTCACCGCGTACTTCCCCGCGGTGCTCGCGCTGTATCCCGGTGACAAGGTCCTCATCATGGGCGTCAAGGTCGGTGCGATCGACAGCATCGAGACCGACGGCGACAAGATGAAGGTCGTCTTCCACGTCAACAACAAGTACAAGGTGCCCGAGAACGTCACGGCGTCTGTGCTGAACCCCAGCCTGGTGGCCTCGCGCGTGATCCAGCTGTCCCCGCCCTACACGGGCGGGCCGCAGTTGAAGGACAACGCGGTGATCCCGATCGAGAACACCCAGATCCCGGTCGAGTACGACGAGTTGCGCAACCAGATCACCCGTCTTCTCGACGAGTTGGGTCCGACCGCCGCACAGCCCAAGGGCCCGTTCGGTGACATCATCGACTCCTTCGCAGACGGGTTCCAGGGCAAGGGCGACCAGCTCAACCGCACGCTCAACGGGTTGTCGGAGGCGCTGACCACGCTCAACCAGGGCCGCGGCGACTTCTTCCAGGTGGTCAAGAGCCTGGCGTTGTTCGTCAATGCGCTGCACAAGAGCGACCAGCAGTTCGTGGCGCTCAACAACGACCTGGCGCAGTTCACCAACTCGTTCACCAACACCGACCAGGAGTTGGCAACGGCCCTGCAGGATCTCAACAAGGTGCTCAAGACCACCCGTGAGTTCCTCGACGAGAACGGTGGCGTGCTCACCCACGACATCAACAACCTGTCCGAGGTGACGACGGCGATCCTGCAACCCGAGCCGCGCAACGGCCTGGAGAAGGGTCTGCACTCCTACCCGAACCTGGCCGCCAACGTGCTCAACATCGTCTCGCCCAACCAGGGCGGCATCGTGAGCTTGCCGGTTCTGCCGGGTCTGACCAACTTCTCCAACCCGCTGCAGTTCATCTGCAGTTCGATCCAGGCCGGCAGCCGGTTGGGGTATCAGGACTCGGCCGAATTGTGCGCGCAGTACCTGGCGCCCATCCTCGACGCGATCAAGTTCAACTACCTGCCGTTCGGACAGAACCTGGCCAACACCGCGATGACGCTGCCGAAGCAGATCTCCTACTCGGAGCCCCGCCTGCAGCCGCCGGGGGGATACAAGGACACCACCGTCCCCGGTATCTGGTCGCGCGACACGTTGTTCTCGCACGGCAACCACGAGCCGGGCTGGACCGTCGCGCCGGGCATGCAGGGTGTGCAGGTGCAGCCGGCCACTCAGCAGATGCTGACCCCGGAGTCGTTGTCCGAGTTGATGGGTGGCCCGGACATCGTCGCGCCGCCGGCCCCGCCGGCGTTCGGTGCCCCGCCGGGAGGCAACCTGCCCGGACCGCCCAACTCGTACGACGAGAACAACCCGTTGCCGCCGCCGTGGTATCCGCAGCCCGGACCGCCGCCGGCGCCGGCACCCGGTGTGATCCCGGGTGATCCGATGTCGGGTCCCGCACCGGCCGCTCCGGCTCCGGCTCCTGCCGGACCGGCGTTGCCTGCCGAGGTCGGAGGACAGGGCTGATGAGCCGCTTGCGCGAAGAACGAACGGGTCTGATGAGCCGCTTGCGCGAAGAACGAACGGGTCTGATGAGCCGCTTGCGCGAAGAAGAAACAGGCCGGCTGAAGGCACGCAACTGGGGCCGTGTCGGACGACGCGTCGCGGTGTTGTCGGCGTCCGCGCTGATCCTCACCTCGTGTGGGCAGTGGCGCGGTGTGGCCAACGTGCCGCTGCCGGGTGGGCCGGGCACCGAGTCCGGCCGCACCACGCTGTATGTGCAGATGCCGGAGACGTTGGCGCTCAACGCCAACAGCCGGGTGCGGGTGCGCGACGTGTTCGTCGGCCGGGTCCGCAAGATCGAGCTGATCAACTGGACCCCGACGCTGACCGTCGATATTGAGCCCGGCGTCGTGCTGCCCAAGAACACCCTGGCCAAGATCGGTCAGACCAGCTTGCTGGGTTCGCAGCATGTCGAGCTCAACCCGCCGGCCGATCCGTCGGAGGAGAAGCTGCAGAGCGGGGACACCATCCCGTTGTCGCAGTCCTCGGCGTATCCGACGATCGAGCGGACGCTGGCCGGCATCTCGGGCATCCTGACCGGTGGTGGTATCCCGAACATCGAGACCATCCAGACCGAGGTGTTCAACATCCTCAATGGTCGCGCCGATCAGATCCGCGACTTTTTGGGCCGGCTCGACACGTTCACCGACGAGCTCAATCAGCAGCGCCACGACATCACCCGGGCGATCGACTCGACCAACCGGCTGTTGAACATCGTTGCGGCGCGCAACGACACGTTGGACCGGGTGCTCACCGAGTTCCCGCCGCTGATCCAGCATTTCGCCGATACGCGCGATTTGTTCGCCGACGCGGTGACGTCGCTGGGCCGGTTGTCCAAGGCTGCCGACGACACGTTGTCCAACAGCAACGCGAATCTGCACACCAACCTGCAGAACCTGCAACGGCCGCTCAAGCAGTTGGCCCGCTCGGCCCCGTACCTGGTGGAAGCGCTCAAGCTGATCCTGACGGTGCCGTTCAACATCGAGAACATCCCGAAGGCCGTGCGCGGCGACTACATCAACGTGTCGCTGACGATCGACCTGACGTTGAGCTCGGTGGACAACGCGTTCCTGTCCGGCACCGGTCTCTCGGGCATGCTCCGGGCTCTGGAGCAGGCATGGGGCCGCGATCCGGCGACGATGATCCCGGATGTCCGGTTCACGCCGAACCCGCACGACGCACCTGGTGGCCCGCTTGTGGAAAGGGGGGAGTGAGACATGTTGCTGACCCGCTTCATCAAGATGCAGCTCGTTCTGTTCTCGGTGCTGACGTTGATCGCCCTCGTTGTGCTGGCGCTGTTCTACCTGCGGCTGCCGACGTGGGCCGGGATCGGGATGTACAACCTGAACGCCAAGCTCCCGAATTCGGGCGGTCTGTACGCCACGGCCAACGTCACCTATCGCGGTACGACGATCGGCAAGGTCACCTCCGTCGAGCCCACCGAACAGGGCGCCAGAGTCGAGATGGACATCTACGACCGGTACCGGATCCCGTTGGACGCCAGCGCGAACGTGCACTCGGTGTCTGCGGTCGGTGAGCAGTTCATCGATCTGGTCTCCGAGGGCGGCAGCGAAGGTAAGTACTTCCGCGACGGCGACACGATCGAGAAGGGCACGGTGCCCGCCGAGGTGGGGCCCTCGCTCGACGCTGCCCAGCGTGGCCTGGCGGCGTTGCCCAAGGAGAAGATCTCGGTCCTGCTCGACGAGACGGCCCAGGCCGTCGGTGGTCTCGGCCCGTCACTGCAGCGCCTGGTCGACTCCACCCAGGCGATCGCCAGTGACTTCAAGGACAATCTGGGGCCGGTCAACGACATCGTCGAGAACTCCGGGCCGATCATCGACAGCCAGGTGAATTCCGGTGACGCGATCTCGCGGTGGGCCAAGAACCTGAACACGCTGGCGGCTCAGAGCGCCCAGAACGACGCGGCGCTGCGCGGTGGCCTCCAGCAGGCGGCACCGACGGCCGATCAGCTGAACTCGGTGTTCAGTGGCGTTCAGGAGTCCTTGCCGCAGACACTGGCGAACCTGGAAATCGTCATCGACATGCTCAAGCGCTACAACAAGAACGTCGAGCAGGTGTTGGTGGCGTTGCCCCAGGGTGGCGCCGTGGCACAGACCGCGACGATCTTCGCGCCAAAGGGCTTGCTGCACTTCGGCCTCGGTATCAACATGCCGCCGCCGTGCCTGACCGGGTTCCTGCCTGCCTCGCAGTGGCGGTCGCCTGCGGATACGTCGATGGCGCCGCTGCCGGAGGGCTTGTACTGCAAGATCCCCAAGGACGCGTCGAACGCGGTGCGCGGTGCGCGTAACTACCCGTGTGCCGATGTGCCCGGCAAGCGGGCCGCCTCGCCGGCCGAATGCCGCAGCGATGAGCCTTACCAGCCATTGGGTACCAACCCGTGGTACGGCGACCCGAACCAGATCCGCAATTGCCCGGCCCCGGCCGCGCGCTGCGATCAGCCCGTCGATCCGGGCCGGGTCATTCCCGCGCCGTCGGTGAATAATGGGATGAACCCGTTGCCGGCAAGTCAGCTTCCACCACCGGAATCGACGGCGATGCGCAGCGACCCGCTGACCGCGCCTCGGGGTGGCAATGTGAGTTGTAGTGGACAGCAGCCGAACCCCTGCATCTACACTCCGGCAGCAGGTTCGACCGCCACCTATAGCCCGTCCAGCGGCGAGGTGGTCGGTCCCGGCGGTGTGAAGTACTCCGTCACCAACTCGAATAAACCAGGAGATGACGGATGGAAGGAGATGCTGGCGCCAGCCAGCTGAACCTCGCCGACCAGCAGGACCCCCATACCCCTGACCCTCAAGCGGAGACCGTCTCCGAGATCTCTGACCCGGACGCCTCCGGAACGGAGACCGAGGAGGCTTCTCAGGAGTCCGTGTCACGGCCTTCGCGGTTGGGGCGTGGCTGGATGGCGGCGATCCTCGCCGGCCTGCTGGTCCTTGCGGCGGCCGTCGGTGTCGGCGGCTACCTGGCATTGCGAGCGCATCAGGACAGCGAACGCATCGCCGGCGACGAGGCCGAGGCCTTGGCCGCGGCCAAGGACTGCGTGACCGCGACTCAGGCGCCCGACACCCAGGCGATGATCGCGGCCCAGACCAAGATCATCGAATGCTCGACCGGCGACTTCGGTGCGCAGGCCGGCCTCTACAGCGGCATGCTGCTGGATGCATACCAGGCCGCCAACGTGCAGGTGAAGGTCTCGGATCTGCGAGCCGCGGTGGAGAAGCACAACGATGACGGGTCGATGGATCTGCTGGTCGCGGTGCGTGTGTTGGTCACCAACAGCGAGAAGTCCGATGAGGAGCAGGGTTATCGGCTGCGGGTGAAGATGGCCCGCGCCGAGGACGGCAACTACAAGGTCGCGCGGCTCGACCAGGTCACGTCGTGACCGCTGTGCTGGACAGCGCCGACCCGGCCTCTACCGCGGGGACCGGGTCGGACCGGGCGCGGCTGGCGTCGTGGCCGGCCCGAGCCGGGGCATTCGCCATCGACGTGCTGGCTCCCGCCGGATTGATCGTGACGGCGACATTGGTCGCGCAGGGCACCTCCCTGGGTAAGTGGCTGTGGTGGGCGGTGTACGCGGGCGGGCTGGTCCTGCTGGTCGCCGTTTCATGTGTGAATCGCATTCTGTTGCCGACGTTGACGGGCTGGAGTCCGGGCCGGTCGGTGTTCGGCATCCGGGTGGTGTCGCCGGCCGGTGACGCGGGGCTGGGGCGGCTACTGCTGCGTGATCTGGCCCATCTGCTGGACACCGCGGCACTGTTCCTGGGGTGGCTGTGGCCGCTGTGGGATTCACGCAGGCGGACCTTCGCGGACCTGTTGACCAGTACCGAGGTGCGTTGCGTCGATCGGCCTGAGTCCGATGTCCGTCGTCGCGCCGGTGCGCTGTTGCTGACGCTCGCGCTGCTCAGCGGAATCGCGGCCGGGCTGGGATATCTGCTGGTGTATCGGCAGGATCGGGCAGTTGACCAGGCCCGCGCGCAGATCACCGAGCAGGGGCCCCGGATCGTCGAGCAACTGCTGAGTTACGGGGTGGATTCCGTCGACGCTGATTTCGCCAAGGCGCAATCGCTGACCACTGACAACTACCGGCAGCAGCTGGTGGCCCAGCAGGACGCGGTCCGCAAGGCCGGGCCGACCACCAACGACTACTCGGCCGTGAGCAGCGCGGTACTGCCGGGCTTGACCGCTGACGCGGCCACGATGCTGATGGCGCTGCAGGGGCAGCGCGGCACCAATCCGCAGGAGCTCAAGTTCATCACCGCCACGGTGCGGGTGGACTTCCGGAAGTCAGACGACCATTGGCTCGTCGACAATCTCACCGTGCTCAAACGGCCAGTGCTGAACGGGGGCGGACAGTGAGCCCGCGTCGGCGGATCGAGCCCGACGAGCGGGACTACTTTGCCGTCGAGCCCAAGGAGCCCAAGGAACCGATCCGGTGGGGCCTGCCGATCGTCGGGATGATCTCCGCCCTGATCATTGCCGTGGCCCTAGTGGGCAGCACGCTGATCTTGATCCGGCACGAATCGGATCGTCGTGCCGAAATCAAGACCGCCGGAGCGCTCGACTACGTGCGTGAGTTCATGACGGCCTACACGACGTTGGATCCGTTCCACGCCAACGACTACGCCGACCGCATTGCCTCGCAGGCCACGGGCGATTTCCGAAAGATGTTCCAGGAGAAGCAGAACGAGATCGTCGTTCAGGTGGCACGGGCTGAACCGACCGAAGGAGCGGTACTCGATGCCGGCATCCAGCGGTGGAACGACAACGGTAGTGCCGATGTTCTGGTCGCCACAAAGGTCAGCACCCGAACCCCAGACGGCAAGTCTGTGGTCGAAAGCGGCAGCCGTTGGATTGCGACGACGATCTGGGAAGGACAGCAGTGGAAGATCAGCCAGCTGATTCAGGTGATCTGACCACCGGCGAGCCTGAGAAGCCCCGCCGCAGACTGCGTTTCGGGCGGCGTCGCCGTGCCGAGGCGGCGGCTGACACGGCGGTTGACGCGTCCACGTCAGATGACGTCGAGACGCCGGCCGATGCGGGATCCGACGAAGCCGACGGATCCGAGGCCACGCCGGAGCGTCGGACCCCGACGGGCAAGGCGGGTCGCAAGGCGGTCGTCGAGCCCGAACCGGCCGTTGAGTCCGAGTCCGAGGCTTCGGCCGATGCCGAGTCGGAAGTGACGGCGGAACCGGAGCCCGAAACCGAGGCCGACGCTGACGTGACGGATGCCGAGTCCGAACCGGTCGTCGAGGCCGAGACTGAGCCGGTCGAGGACGCGCCGGATGAGGACGCGCCGGATGAGGACGTGGTGCTCGTTCCGCACCGCGAGGCCGGTAAGCGGCTGACGTACTTCGCCGCCGGTGCGGCGGCGGTGTTCGTCGCGGCGGCCGCATTCGGGGGCGCAATGCTGCAGCCGTACCTGGCCGACCGGGCGTTGGTGGCGACCAAACTGCAAGTGGCCCGGACTTCGGCCGACGCGATCACCACACTGTGGACCTACAACCCGGACAACATCGAAACCCTGCCGGATCGCGCCGAGAAGTATCTGTCCGGAGACTTCGCGGACCAGTACCGGAAGTTGATCGATTCGCTTGTCCCGACCAATAAGCAAGCGCAGGTGACCAACAACACCGAGGTGATGGGTACCGCGGTGGAGACCATCAGTCGCGATGAGGCCACCGCCATCGTCTACACCAACACGGTGTCGACGAGCCCGGTGACCAAGAACGTTCCTTCACTGCGCTACATGTCATATCGGTTGGTATTGCATCGCACCGACGGGGATTGGCGGATCACTCAGATGCCGGCATTGACTCAATTGGACTTGTCGCCGCAGCTGTAGAGGCGAGGATGTAGCTATGGCTATCGCCTCGCCGGTGACGCAGCGGTCGACAGTTGTGGCGCTGCTGCTGTTGACGTGCGCCACCGGGATCGTCGATGCCGTCAGTGTGTTGGTGCTCGGCCATGTGTTCGTCGCCAACATGACCGGAAACGTGATCTTCCTGGGCTTCTGGTTTGTGCCGCACTCGGGTGTGGACGTGACCGGTGCCCTGGTGGCGTTCATCGGGTTTGTGCTGGGCACTGTGGTGGGTGGGCGGCTCCGCCGGCATCTCGGCAGACATGTCCGGAATTGGCTGGCCACCGCGTTGGGTGTGGAAGTTGTTCTACTGACCGTACTTTCGATTCTGGCCGGCACCGGCGTGTTGAATTATCAAGACAATCGCAAGCTCATCCTCGTCGTGCTGGCGATGACTTTCGGGATCCAGAACGCGACGGCGCGCCAGTTCGGCATCCAGGAGTTGAGTACCACGGTGCTGACCCAGACCATCGTCGGTCTCGGTTTCGACAGCCGGTTGGCCGGCGGTACCGGGGACCGCGAGAAGTTGCGCTACGGAGTGGTGGCCACGATGTGTGGCGGCGCGATTCTCGGGGCGACGGTGTCGCAGTTCACCGTCGCGCCGGTGATTGCCCTGGCGGCCGTGGTGGTGGCGATCAGTGCGCTCATCTTCAAGTTCGGGCCGGCTCCGGAGTCGGCCCCTGCGGAGAATGCTCGCTGATCCAGGCTGCACCCTCGTCGGCCGCGTGTAGCAGGGCGGTGAATTCGCCGACATAGTCGGCCACCGCGCCGACGCCGGGCAGCATGCCGAGATAACGGTAAAGCTTTTGTGGATGAGGCCTTTTCGTGAACTCGTCGCCGACCGCGCGTAACGTGCCGGCGAACTCCCAGAGCCTTCCGGGCAGCGAGTGGGCCGGCACGTCGGGATCGTCGGCGGTGTCATCGGGGAATTGACGGTCGCACAGGACGGCGCCCAGCAGCTGCACCTGATCGTCGTAGTCGGTGACGCCATCCTCGCGGGCCACCGCGCACAGCACGATCGCCTGGTTGGTGAAGCCAAGGAAGTCCTGAATGCCGAGCCGGTCGGCGATGACCCCGAATGCTCCGGGAAAGGCAACGAGGATGGTGGTGACCGCCCCCGCGCGGTGCACCCACCACTTCACGTGGCCGTGCTGATCCATCTCGGCCCAGGCCTTGGTGCCCGGCAGCTCAGCGAAATTGACCACTGCGGCCGCGATGTCGAGCGACTTGCCCACGGGGCCCTCGCCGGGTTCCTCGCGATGGGTGCGTCGCCTCAGCCCGAGCGGATCGAAACGGCTGAACACATCGAGTACCGGGTTGATCACGGATACCGCATGATCGAGCGCACCCGCGACGTCAGCGTCCGAGAGGCGAGTGAACGGCAACAGGCTTATCCCCACCCCAGCTATCTTGCCGGATGGTGTTGGTAGTGGTCCATGAATTGTCGGACCCCTCTGCTTTGATGGTGTTATGTCTTCGGACGCAGCTTCTTTCGCCGCTGGGGAGTCCCCAAAGGAGCGGCTGGAGGTGTTGTTCGACAAGTTGTCGGAGCTGTGCGGTCAGCGCAACGCGATCGATGGGCGCATCGTGGACATCGTCGCCGAACTCGAACGCGACGAGTTGTGCGGTATGACCGGTGCCCGTTCGGTTGCGGCGTTGGTGGCCTGGAAGACCGGTGTCACCCCTCGTAACGCCGAGACTGTCGTGGCGGTGGCACGGCGGGTTGAGGAATTCCCCCGCTGCACCCAAGACCTGCGCGAAGGCCGGCTCTCGCTGGATCAGGTGGGGGTGATCGCCGACAAAGCCGCCGACGGCTCCGATGCGCACTATGCCGAGTTGGCCTCGGTCGCCACCGTGACCCAACTGCGCACCGCGATCAAGCTCGAGCCGCGCCCGGAACCTGATCCGAAACCCGAACCGCAGCGGGAGATCACCAAAATCCCCGGCCCCGCCGACGAATACACCACCTGGCGGATCCGGCTACCGCGGCTGGAGGCCGCCAAGTTCGAGGCCGCCCTCCAATCCCATCACGATGCGCTGGTGGCCGACTGGAAACGTGACCACGACATCGACCCGAATACCGGTGAGCCGACCTCGGCTCAGGCACCGCCGTTCCCCAACAGTGTGGATGCGTTCATGAGCCTGATCCAGGCCGGCTGGGATACCGATGTAGCCGCCCGCCCGCACGGGCAGCGCACCACCGTCGCGGTGCATCTGAACCTCACCGACCGCATCGCTGCCCTGCATCTGGGGCCGGTGCTCACTGATGAGGAACGGCGATTCCTGCTGTGTGATGCCACCTGTGAGGCGTGGTTCGAAAGCCACGGCCAGCCGATCGGAGCCGGGCGTACCACCCGCACCATCAGCCGCCGACTTCGCCGTGCCCTGGAGCACCGCGACCGGTGCTGTGCGGTGCCCGGGTGCGGCGCCACCCGCGGTCTGCACGCCCACCACCTCGTGCACTGGGAGGACGGTGGCCGCACCGACCTCGATAATCTCGTCCTGGTCTGCCCCTATCACCACCGCGCCCATCACCGCGGCGAGATCACCATCACCGGGCCCGTTGATCGGTTGCGGGTCACCGACCGCAGCGGGAAACCGTTGCAGGGTGGGTCGTTGGCCCGGCCACCCACGATGCCTCCGCCCGATGTTCCGCCCTACCGAGGGCCAACCGGGGAACGCGCGCACTGGTGGTGGTACCCACCCTTCCAACCCCAACCACCACCAGAAGCCGTGTAGCCGTCGGCCGGTAACCTGACAGATATGCCCAACGCCGCGGATCGGGCCGACGTTTTCGTCAAACGGAACGCGTCAGCGCCGGCGGGTTTCTTCGCCGCCGAGGCGGCCGGACTGAACTGGCTGGCGGTGCGCGGTGGCGTCCCCTGCGTTCCGGTAATCGATTACGACGCAACGTCATTGACACTGCAGCGGCTGCACCCGGTGGCGCCGACAGCGCGGGCGGCATGTGACTTCGGTGCGCAGCTGGCGCGTACCCACGACGCGGGCGCGCCAGCCTATGGGTCGGGGCCAGACGGTTACGACGCGCAAGGCTTCTTCGGTCCGATGTCACAGCCGTTGCCAATGTCATTGGCCGGCAATAATTCTTGGGGCGCTTTCTACGCCGACGCCCGGTTGGTCCCGATGACGGAGCTCGCCGGGCCAAGGCTGAGCGTCGAGATCCGGGAGGCCGTCGCGGCGGTGGCCGACATCTGCCGCGCAGGCGTGTTCGACGACGAAGACGGGCCGGCCAGGCTGCACGGTGACCTCTGGAGCGGCAACGTGATGTGGACCGCCGACGGCGCGGTGCTCATCGACCCGGCTGCGCACGGTGGCCATCGCGAGACGGATCTGGCGATGCTGGCGCTTTTCGGCTTCCCGTTCCTCGATGAGGTGTTGGCTTCGTATCAGTCTGTCCGGCGGTTGCGAGACGGATGGCGCGATCGGGTCGACCTGCATCAGCTCTATCCGCTGCTGGCTCACGTCGTGCTGTTCGCCGGCGGCTATGTTGGCCAGGTCGGCGCCGCGGCCCGGCGAGTCCTGCTGTCCTACAGCAAACGACGGATCGAGTAGGGCGAACGGCTGACGGGCTACGGTCGGAGTCGACCGGCGCAGGTTGGGGCCATTTCGTTGGCGATCGGAATCACTTGACAGTCCGCCGGATGTCCGGCAACGGCAAGATCCGCACGCGTGGCACGTAGCAACATCGCGCCCTGCGACCGGCAACAGGAGTCACAATAGCCTGTCGCACGCGTCAATATATCTCTGACCAGTGCAGCACGGATCGATTCCCTCGCAACTAGTTTGCGACAGATTGCATAGGCGAATAGCCAATTCTTTTCAGCAATGCCGTGATGGAAGTCACATTAGTGCTACGTTGCCTGAGATCAACCTGAGAAAGTGGCCGAAAGGACTGGTCGGATGGCAGTCAAGCACCGTAGGCAGCGGCGGCGCGTAAAGAGGGTGGCGACCCTCGGCGCGGCAACCGCAACAGTCACTGCGCTTACGGTGGGTGTTGCTCCGCCAACGGCTCAGGCCGCCGCGGTCCAGCGGGACGTACGGCTGCAATCCGGTGTCCAGATCTTCCCGCCGCCCGACCAGATCCCTGACCTCACGGGCGGCCTCGGAACCCAGGTGTACAACCAGTTCCAATCCGTCGGCGCGCAGCTGCAAACGGCGTTCGTCAACACCTTCAACTTGGCTGCGCTCCTGCAGGCAGCGGGTATCGATCCGACGGCTGCCATCGAGGGCCCGCTCAACGACGCGCTGGGAGGGGCGCTTGGCGGCGCCCTGTCAGGATTGCCGGTAGGCGACCTGGCCGAACTTCTCGGAATCGACCTTGAGGATCCGCTCTCGTCGGCTGGGGTCAACCTGATCACGTCCGGTGGTCTCTTCACCCTGCTGAAATTGCTCGGTGTCGACCTCGGGTGGACACCGTCGTTCCCCAACTCGGTCGCCGACGAGATCAACAACACCCCGTACCTCGACATCAGCCTCGACGCGATCTTCGACGCGCTCGGCCTCCCCACATCTGGGCTTGGGTTCGAGGCTCTGAAAGCCACTTTCAAGGCAATCACCGGCATTGACCTGCCGCCCCTCACCGCCGACGTGGTAGATCTCCGCGTGCCCGTCGTCGCGGGCTGGGGTTTCGGGGCCTTCGCCGCCGGAGCGGCGTATCAGCAGGTGGTCGATGATTTACCGAATCAGCCTGGCGGGGCGGCGTATACGGGCACCGATCCGCTGCTCGGGAGCTTCACGGTCCTGCCGATGATCCTGATCGACAACCCGGGTCGTGCCAACGGCGGCATCCTGGCCCGCGCGTATCCGTTGTTCGGGCTGCTGGGGATCGACACCGTGACACCGGACACGCAGGTGCAAAGCAGTACCGACGGGCAAGGTCTGCTCAACGATATACAGCTGTTCGGACTCACCCTTGGCGGCGCCAACCTGATCCCGATCAAGATCGACGCAACGGCGGAGTATCTGCCGCTGTCGGACTTCGCCGCTTGGCCCAACCCGTTCACGATGGCGAACAATGTTGCGGCAGGGCTTTTCCCGACCTATATCCTGCGCAACCAGTCGCTGGATTCGCTCACCACGGTGCTCGTCGATCAGGTCGTCCAGCAGCTCGGCGACGACATCACCGACTATTTGGCGGACCCGGGAGATGACCCCACCAAGGGGCCCAAGCTCAACATCTACGTGACGATCCCGGCGCAGAGCCTGCCACTGCTGGAGCCGACGTATCTGGCGTATGACGTCGTCAACTTGCTGACCGGGGCGAATCTCAACAACCCGATCGGCACGGCGCTGAGCCCGGTGCTCACCAGCCTGGTCAACCTCGGCTACACGGATGTGTACTACAACCCGGAAACCGGTGTGTATGACCGCACACTCGATGAGGCAGACATCCCAACGGCTTTCGGAACTCTTCCCGCGGATGTCGATTGGGGACAGGTTCCGGGCCATCTGGTGAACAACCTGCTGACCGGCATTCAGAAGGCGATCGACGACGGCCTGGTGAGCCAGACCCCGGTTTCCAATCCGATCAAGACCCTGCTTGGCTTGCTGGGCGTGGGCAATCCCTTGGACAGCCTCTCCCCGGACGTGCTCGACACACTCAGCGACACCGGCACGCAGAGCCTTGCGAAGACGAGCTTCGAGCCGCAATCCCTCACGCAGACCAATGTCGGTACGGATACCGTGAATCTGAAAACCGCGGTGGACGAGCCTGTCGTGGGCAACGCCCAGGAGAACGTCGATGACGGCGTCAAGAAGCTTGCCGCGGCAGGCGAGGATGCACGGCAGGAAGTCGAGAAGACGATCAAGGACGCCGGGGACCGAGCTAAGGCCCAGGCCCAGAAGGCACGTGAGCGGACGGCCACGGCGGTCAAGGACACCCAGGATCGGCTGAACAAGCTCGCCGAGAATGGCCGTAAGCAGATCAGGTCGGCGGCGGAGGGCATTCAGAAAGGTGCTGAGAACGCAGCCAACGACGCGAAAGCCAACGCCGGGAAGGCAGGCGATTCACTGAAGCCGGCCAAGAAGGCCGAGAAGAAGCCTGACAAGAAGTCCGAGAAGAAGACCAAGAAGAAAGACGCTGCCTGACGCCTGATGTACCGACTTCACGGTGTACAGGGGGGTCGCAACTGGTCGCGAGATCAGCGCACCGGCCCAGGTGTTCGCGCGCCTGGGAATCGGTGAGCATGGCGTGGAAGTCCTCGGCGCTGCGCCACTGCAAGTCTCAGAAGGAACTCACCTCATTGCTGCTGCAGTGCGCGCAGAACCTTGAGGCGGGCGCAGCGGAAACTACGATTGACCGGTGACTTCGGAAAGGCGTGGGCGCGGTCGGCCCGCCGGGCCTGGCGTCGACGTCGCGCAACGCCGCTCGGATCTGCTCGATGCTGCCGAACGCGCGATCCGCGTCCACGGACCCGATGTGGGGATCGCGGAGGTGGCCAAAGAGGCAGGCTTCGTGCGTTCGGCCGTCTATGCGGTGTTCCCGAACCGGGCGGCCATCCTGTCTGCACTCGGTGAGCGTCAGGCGCACCGCCTGCTCAGCGAGATCACCCGGCGCGCAGCAGGTTCAACCGATCTGCGGCAGCGTATGTCGCTGTTCTTCGACGTGATCTGTGCCTGGATGCAGGACGATCCGAACCTGTACCGCGCCTTGAGTGTGCATGCCGCCGGCGGCCATGAGATGGCCGGGATCTTCGATGAACTCGCCGCCGCAGTCGAGGCGATGCTGACGGTGTCGATGGCTGCCGGCGGTGCCGACACGGCGGCCGCCGCGCCGTGGGCGCGGGCCATCGTCGGGTCGGCCATGGTCAGCGCGCAATGGTGGTTGCGGGAATCGTCGATGCCCCGGGAAGAGCTCGTCGAGCACCTGACGAAACTGTGTTGGGACGGTGGCTCGGCGCTGCCGTTCAGCCCATTCGATGTTTCGGCTATTGACAGCGGTGGCACATAAAAGACACCATGTCTTTTATGGCTGCTCCCGCCTCACCCCAGGTTGACGGTCCCTCCCGGTACTGGGAGGACGTCCCCGACGAATATGACTTGAAGCTGACGGAGATCACCGGCACGATCCCGCAGGGATTGACCGGCACGCTCTATCGAAACGGATCCGGCCGCTGGAACGTCGGCGCGTCACAGGTGGACAGCCTGTTCGACGCCGACGGCATGGTGGTCGCGTTCGCCATCGACGGCGACGGCGTGCGGTTCAAAAATCGCTTCGTCCGTACCAACCACTACCTGACCACTACCGCGGCCGGCCGGATGGTGAAGCGTGGATTTGCCTATCAGCGTCCAGGCGGCATGCGGGCCAACGCATTTCGGCTGCCCGCCAACACCGCCAACACCAACGTGATGATCGGCGACGATCAACTACTCGCGCTCTGGGAGGGCGGGCGTCCGCACGGCATGGACCTCGACACGCTCAACACCATCGGCATGTGCAGCCTTGACGGGGTGCTGAAAGGGCCGATCGGGGCCTACTCGGCGCACTACACCTATGACGCGATGACGGACACGCGGGTCAACTTCGGGTTCGAACCATACTTCCCGCGTCTGGACTTGCGACACATCCGCAGCGCCCCGAACCGGGCCGAAAAGATCAGGCGGCTGCGAGAACTCGCAGGCGAGGCGATTCCCCGGGTGCGCCTGCGCTTGTACGAGACGGACAGCAGCGGCGTCACCCGATATCTACGGGCCGTGCCGCTGCCGGGCATGGGACTGCTCCACGACATGGCGCTCACCTCGCGTTACGCCGTCTTCATGATGTCGCCGCTGCGGATCAATCCTTGGGCCCTGCTCGGTCGCCAATCCTATTGGGATGCCATCAAGTTCAAGCAGAATGAGCCCTCCTATTTCATCCTCGCCCCGCGCGACGGCGGAAGGGTTCGGATCATCGAGACCGACCCGTTCTACATGTGGCACTACGCCAACGCTTACGAGGACGGGGCCGACGTGGTGGTCGAGCTACCGAGGTTCGCGCCCGAAACCTTCGGTGGCATGCAGGCCTGGGCGTCCGACAACCGCACGGACATGGCCCGGATGTACGAGGACGTCGACCCGGACAAAGCCTCGGACTCGGTGAGGCTGACCCGCTTTCGGATCACCGGCGACGACCGCGTCCTGGTCGAACCGCTGGCCCAGATGGGTTGCGAATTCCCGCAGATCGACCAACGCCGCTCCACTCAACCGCATTCGGTGACCTATGTGACGGTGCCCAGCGATGGGCAGGGCGGCGGCGAGGGGATCGGCCGTTTCAACCACAGTGACGGCACGGTGCAAACCTATTGCCCGCCCGGCCACAAACTGGTCGAGCCGATCTTCGTTCCGCGTCCGGGAAGCTCTGCGGAGGACGACGGGTGGGTGCTGACCGTGGGATACGACGAGGCACAACACCGCAGCCGGCTGATGGTGTTCGACGCACCGCACATCGACGCCGGACCGATCGCCGAAGCATGGCTCCCGTTCCACCTGCCGATGAGCTACCACGGGGCGTTCACCGAGCGGGTGGCCAGGTTCTAGGCCACTAATTGGGGGCCAACGCGCTTTCGGTCAGGTGCGCGATCACCGGCGACAACAGTTGCGCGTACTCGGCGGTGATGTGGTTGTCGTCGCGGAAGACCAGGGTGTTACCGACGATCACCGGACAGTGGGTGTCGGTGCAGAAATACTGGTCCAGCCGTGCGTACTGTCCGCCGCCGGCCTGCACCGCCGCAGCCTCCGCGGCAATACCGTTGTCGTTCACGGCGATCGAGCGGTTGGGCGCGCAGGCCGAAGCGTCGTCCATGTGTGCCGACAGGCAGGTCGGAACCGTCGTGTGGGGATCGGGCACTGGACCGAGCACCAGTACCCGCGCGCCGGTTCTGCGCAGCTGCGACACCAGTCGCGTCAACCCGTCCAGCCAGGCCGGGTCGTAGCTGACGAAGCCGAAATCGGCTCCGTAGCGACGCACCATGTCCAGCACGATCAGGGCCGGGCGGTCGTTGGAGATCCGGTTCAGCACGTCGGCCCGCCACTGCTTGCATTCGGTGAACTCGCGTTCGAGGTAGGGGCTCATGATCGGCAGCTTCATCGGCGGGCAGGTGACTTTGGCGTAGGTCTTTAGCTGCCAATGCTGCTGCTGCGCCGCGGTTTCCAGGGCTGGCTGCCACATGCCGGCATGGGAATCGCCGAGCAGCGCGACCTTGGTGGCCGATGTGGTGTCGCCGGTTGTGCAGTCCGGTATGGCGACGTCCTTCCAGGACAGTACACAGCCGTTGACGAACACCTCGGGTTTGGGGATATCGCCAAGCGGCGGTGACAGATTCGACGGCACCACGCGCAGACCTTCCGACGCGGTGACGGCCGCCTGGACCTGCTGCTCTGGCGTCGGTGCCGTCGCCGCTGCAGCGCGAGGTGGCCCGACGACGGCGACCGGGACCGCGGCCGGCCCGGATCCCGTCGGCACCGGACGCACCGCCAACAGCACCAGCCCGGCGCAGACGGCCACCCCGGTGGCCGTCGCACCGACGGCCAGGCTGCGCCACGACGAGCCCCGCAGTGCGGTGGCGAACCGGGCCGGGTTCTCGACGAGGTGCAGCGTCAGGATCGCCAGGCCCAACGACATCACCATCATCGCCACCCGGCCCGCCAAGCCCAGCGCGTGGCCGAAAAGCGCGGGCGCCAACAGCAAGACCGGCCAGTGCCACAGGTACCACGAGTACGACAACCGGCCGATGCCGCGCAGTGCCGGTTTCGACAGCAGGCGTCCGACACCCAGATCGGGTATCGCACAACCGGCCCCGATCACCAGAGCGGTGCCCATCACCGGAAGCAGTGCCGCGGAGCCGGGATAGGGCGTGGCGGTGCCGAACTGTGTGCAGGTGGCCAGGATCAGCGCCAGGCCACCCCAGCCGACCAACGCCGCACAGACCGGCGGCAGACTGCGCCAATGTGCCGCGGTCAACGCGATCAGCCCACCGGCGGCCAGCTCCCAGGCGCGGGTCGGCAGGGAGAAGAACGCCCAGGGCGGCATCGTCTCGGTCCACGACAGAGACAAGGCGAGCGAGGCGCCGGCCACCACCGCCAACACACCCGCGTACGGGGCGGTTGAGCGGGGACTGCGGCCGCGGCGGGTCAGCAACCAGGCGGTGCCGAGGATGAGTGCGGGCCACAGCAGATAGAACTGTTCCTCCACGCCGAGCGACCAATAGTGCTGCAGTGGGGACGCCGCTGTCTCTGCCGCCAGATGGTTGGTGCCCCCTCCACCGAGATAGTCGGTGCCCTGCGCAGCGAAGCGGTAGTTCCCCACGTACAGGGCGCCGGCGATCGCGTCGGCCAGCACCGCGCGCGCTCGCAGCGGTGGGAGTAGGACGGCGGCCGCTATCGACGTCGCAACAAGGACGAGTGCGGCGGCCGGTAGCAGACGACGGGCCCGGGCGGCGTAGAACTGCCCCATCCGCACCGTCCCGGTGCCCGACGCCTCCCGCCACAACATGCCGGTGATCAGGAATCCCGACACGACAAAGAACACGTCGACGCCGACGAAGCCGCCGCCGAAACCGGGCACCCCGGCGTGAAACAGCACCACCGCCAGCACGGCGACCGCCCGCAAACCTTCGATGTCGGGGCGAAACTGTGTGTTCCACAGGGGTTTTCGCCCGCTCGCGGGGCTGCCGCGGCGGGCTGTGGGCTCCGCGAGGGTCGTCACTCTGTTCACTCGAGTAACGATCGTCGCATGAAGGGCGCCGTTGACCCTGGATTTGCGGGGCCTTTGGTGAGCCTGTTGCTAGCCTCATGCCGATGGGACGATCACGCATTGCGGCGCTGGCAGTGCTGTGCGGGCTGCTTTCGGGCTGCTGCGCTCCGACTGAAACCGACGGCACGTGCGATCTGAACGGCCTTCCGCCCGAGGCGGACAAGACGGTTGAGCTGATCCAATCCGGTGGGCCATTTCCCTATCCGCGCAACGACGGCGTCGTCTTCGGAAACTACGAAGGCCGGCTGCCCGAACATGAGCGCGGCTACTACCACGAGTACACCGTCCCGACGCCCGGTAACAAACACCGCGGTAAGCGGCGCATCGTCACCGGCGGAGCACCGCAGCAAGATCCGCCCGAGTACTACTACACCGGCGATCACTACGAATCGTTCTGCCTGATCGGAGGCATGTGAAAACGTACCGGATCGACGGGGACAAGGTGGCCTCCAAGGCGGACTTCTTCACCGAGATCGGCCGCGCCGTCAACGGCGACGACGGCTACTTCGGCTCGAATCTGGATGCCCTGGCCGATTGCCTGCGCGGCGGATTCGGCACTCCGGACAACCGCAAATTCCGGTTCGTCATGACGTCGTACCGGAACATCAAAGAGGCGCTCGGACAAGATACTTGGGCCACGGTGTTGTCGATCTTTGCCACCGAGGGCGTCGACCTGTGGCTGGAGAATTGACCGTCGGCGCGTTCAGCAAACCTGGACTGTGACGGCTTACGCGCGTCCGACGGGGGTGAAAGCGCGTCGGCCGGGAACTGGCAACGAGGTTCTGCGGCAACGGCGTTGACCGTCGACGCGCGGCCCGCAAAAAGTGGCTACGCTGGCGTTCTGCGCGCCGTCAGGTGCGGGAGACTTGGTGAACAAGAGGCGGGAGCGACGCGCGCGTGACCGAATTACCGGCGACTGAGACGACATGGCTGATGGCCCGCACCGAGGATTCGGCACGCCTGTGGCAAACCGATTCGCGGGGAATGGCCGCCGCATTGCCGTACTTTCGTGCCACGGTGTCCCACTTCGTCGCACTCAGCGGCGGCACTCTGTCGGCGAGCCAAGGCCCCGGCGACGGCTTCGCGGCTGTCTTCGGCCGCCCGACTGACGCGGTGTCCTGCGCGCTGTATCTGCAACTGACGCCATTGGATCCGTTCGAGCTGTGTATCGGTGTGCACCGCTGTGCGGCCGGCACCGAGCGGCTGCGCGACATCGCCCATGGTGGGCAGACCTTGATATCGAGCACGACGGCGTCATCGGTCGCCGGTGATCTTCCGTCCGGCACCACACTGAAATACCCTGGCGATCAACGCATGGGTGATGCTGAGCCTCCCGAGCGCCTGATGCAGCTGTGTCATCCGGGGCTACGCAGATACCTGCGGCCCCTACACATGCCGAATGCTGTTCTCGCCGAGATTCTGGTGAACTGACCGGCTCAGTTGAAGGCGAGCCAGCTGGGCAGCGCACGCTCACGGGAGTCGCACAGCACCTGGCGGGTATCGCAGTTGCCGCGCGGTGATCCGGCGCCGCTCCACATGCCGCCGGTGTCGCGACGCAACACGATCGCCGACGAGCCGCCGCCGTCGAGCAGCACCGCGTTGTCGGCGCCCAGGCCGCGGAACAAGTCCTGGATGTTGTCCGGCGTGTAGCTGCCACCTTGGAAGACGTAGAGCTGATCGGCGGCCCGGTTGTAGCCGACGGCGGTGCGCGCCGCGCTGGGGCCGTTGTCGTTGAGCTGACCGGTATCGCCGGGGGCGAGCAGGCCGATGCCGGCCACCGCGACGAACCGGGCGTTCTGGTCGAGCAGTCGCTGGATCACCGGGGTGGCCGAGTCGTAATCGTCGGGCCCCTTGGGCATCACGACGTACGGCGCGCCGCCCATCGGAAGGATCATCGTCGCCAACGCCGACCAGTGCTCGTTCCCGCCGGACAGGCCCTGCTTGCCGGCGTAGGCCAAGGTGCCGGTGACGGCGGCGTTGGCCCGGCCCTGCCCGCGGGTGTTGTCGACGTAGGCACCCAGCGGTGACGAGCACTTGGTGTCGCGCCACGAACCGGCCTTCTGCGCACGCACATCGAAGAAGTTGGCATTGACCGCGATGGTGGGCTGCCCGAGGACCTGCCACGCGGCGAGTGGCGCATAGGTCTCCGACGCCTGCCACAGCCCTTCACCGGTACGGGCGCCCGGGGTGCGCTCACAGCGGGATTGATACCCCTGATGGCTGTCGACCAACAGGCGTGGATTGAGCCGGCTCGAGGCGTTCCTTATCGCCATCAGGTGGCCGCCGTTGTTGAGCGTGTAGGCACGTCCGTCCGCGGCCAGGAACGGGGCGGCGAACTGGCCGCCGAAGTTGTAGACGAGGTAGGCGCCCTTGGTGTTGGCGATCGCCCCTAGCAGCAGCGCCCGGGGATCCTCGGCCCGCGCGGCGGGGGAGCCGGTGGTGGCCAGGGCCGCGCAGACGGCAACGGCGGACGCAGCAGCGACCGCACGTTGCAGGAGTTTTGCCAGGCCTGGCACGAAGTACACAATAACCACACAGGAAACTCTGTCAACATGCGTAACAGCCTGGTCACGGTTGGATCAAGACGCGATCGCACCTGGTTGATCGGTGTTAGCTGGCTGGCCTGCCGCGGGCTTACGCATCACCGCCGGCCGCAAACGTGCGGGCAGCGCCTGCAGGCCCACCGCGCACAGCGCGGTAACGGCCATCGCCCCCGCGGTGGTGGTCCATGCCGGGGCCGCCGGGAACGCGGCCTCCAGCAGCATCGCCAGACCGAAGATGACGAACAGCGCCGCGGCGCCCAGCTGGATCACCCGCTCGGGCAGGTGCTTGCCCGCGATGGCCCCGACGGCGATGGCCAGCGCGTCGGCAGCCACCATGCCGATGGTCGAACCGATCCAGACTCCGACCCAGTCGTTGTCGGCGGCCAGCGTGATGGTGGCGAGCATGGTCTTGTCGCCGAGCTCGGCGAGCAGGAACGCCGAGGTGACCGTGAAGAATGCCGGAGCGGTCGAGCGTTGGGCCTTGGTCGCCTCATCGTCGGACAACTTGTCGCCCCGCAGGGTCCATAACCCGAAGAACACGAACGCCACCCCGGCGAGGATGCCCAGCAGGTGCGTCGGCAGTGCCGCTCCCAGATAGTGGCCGACGGCGACGGAGATCAGGTGAACCGCGGTGGTGGCCGCGGTGATGCCGACCAGCACCACCCACCAGCGGTAGCGCAGCGCGAAGGTCATGGCCATCAACTGGGACTTGTCGCCGAGCTCGGCGACGAAGATGACAGCGAAGCTCAAGAGCAGAGCAGCGAGCACTCAACAACTCCTCGGTCGTTGGCTGCCGTTGGGGGCTGAAACAGATTGCCTCCGGCCGGCGAACCAATGGTCTACGGCCGAAGGTCTCGCCCACCGGTCAGTGACCGGTTCGGATAACCGGGCCGTCAACACGACGCTGTGCGGCCAGTATGTCGAATATCCGATTGGGGGCTACTCCCCTTCGCTGTTGTCCACCATACGCACCCCGCGCGCGACGATGCAAACCATCCCGCGCGAAAGTGCTTATTCGACAATAAGTTTGGGAATCGACACCAGAAAGTTCGGGTGCCCTGACAAGGTGGGTTCAGGTAGCCACATATTCGGCGAGGTGCTGGCCGGTCAGCGTGGAGCGCTCGGCCACCAGGTCTGCCGGAGTGCCCTCGAAGACGACGCGGCCGCCGTCGTGCCCGGCGCCCGGCCCCAGGTCGATGATCCAGTCGGCATGCGCCATGACGGCCTGGTGATGCTCGATCACGATCACCGACTTCCCCGAATCGACCAACCGGTCCAGCAGGCCGAGCAGCTGCTCGACATCGGCCAGGTGCAGGCCCGTGGTGGGCTCGTCGAGGATGTACGTGTCACCCTTCTCTCCCATTTGGGCCGCCAGCTTGAGCCGCTGTCGCTCACCGCCGGACAACGTGGTCAGCGGCTGCCCCAGCGTGAGGTAGCCCAGGCCAACATCGGCCATGCGGGAAAGAATCTTCTGTGCGGCAGGCACTTTGGCATCACCCTCACCGAAGTAGCGTTCGGCTTCGGTTACCGGCATGGCCAGCACCTCGGCGATGTTTCGGCCACCGAGCGTGTATTGCAGCACCGAGGCGCCGAACCGCTTGCCCTCGCACTCCTCACACGTGGTCTCGACGGTCGCCATCACGCCGAGGTCGGTGTAGATCACCCCGGCGCCGTTGCAGGCCGGGCAGGCGCCCTCCGAATTCGAGCTGAACAGCGCGGGTTTGACGCCGTTGGCCTTCGCGAAGGCCTTACGGATCGGATCGAGCAGACTGGTGTAGGTCGCCGGGTTGCTGCGGCGCGACCCGCGGATCGGGCTTTGATCGACCACCACCACGCCGTCCCGCCCCGCCACCGAGCCACCGATCAACGAGCTCTTGCCCGAGCCTGCGACACCGGTGATCACCACCAGTGCGCCCATCGGGATGTCGACGTCGACGTCGTGCAGGTTGTGCGTATCGGCGCCGCGGATCTCCATGGCGCCGTCGGCTTTTCGTACCTCGCTCTTCAGGGCTGCGCGATACCCCAGGTGGCGTCCGGTGACCGTGTCGCTGGCGCGCAGACCGGCCACGTCGCCCTCGAAAACCACTTCGCCGCCGGCTGATCCCGCACCCGGGCCCAGATCGACGACATGATCGGCGATCGAGATCGTCTCGGGCTTGTGTTCGACCACCAGCACGGTGTTGCCCTTGTCGCGCAGCGCCAGCAGCAGATTGTTCATCCGGGCGATGTCGTGCGGGTGCAGGCCGATCGTCGGCTCGTCGAACACGTAGGTGACATCGGTCAGAGACGAGCCCAGGTGGCGGATCATCTTGACGCGCTGGGCCTCTCCACCGGACAGGGTGCCGGCGGGACGGTCCAGGGACAGGTAACCCAAACCGATCTCGACGAACGAGTCCAGCGTGTGCTGCAGAGCCGTCAGCAGCGGGGTCACCGACTTGGCCGCGGATTTCTTCGCGATGCCACCCAGCCAGTCCGCCAGATCGGTGATCTGCATCGCGCACGCGTCAGCGATGTTGACGCCCTCGACCTTCGACGACCGCGCGGTCTCCGACAGCCGGGTGCCGTCACAGTCCGGGCACGTGGTGAACGTGACGGCTCGCTCCACGAACGCCCGGATATGCGGTTGCATTGCCTCGACGTCCTTGGACAAGAACGACTTCTGGATCTGCGGGATCAGCCCCAAGTAGGTCAGGTTGACCCCGTCCACCTTGAGCTTGGTCGCCTCCTTGTGCAGCAGCGCGTCGAGTTCCTTCTTGGTGAACTTGCTGATCGGCTTGTCCGGATCGAAGAAGCCGCAGCCCCGGAAGATGCGGCCGTACCAGCCGTCCATGCTGAAGCCCGGGATGGTCAACGCACCCTCGTTCAGCGACTTGGTGTCGTCGTACAGCGCGGTCAGATCGATGTCGTTGACCGCGCCGCGGCCCTCACAGCGCGGACACATCCCGCCGACGATGTTGAATTCACGACGTTCCTTGACCGCCCGCCCGCCCTTCTCCAGCGTCACCGCCCCAGCGCCGCTGATCGAGGCGACGTTGAACGAAAAGGCTTGCGGCGAACCGATATGGGGCTTTCCGATCCGGCTGAACAAGATGCGCAGCATCGCTCCGGTGTCGGTGGCGGTGCCGACCGTGGAACGCGGGTCGGCCCCCATCCGCTGCTGATCGACGATGATCGCGGTGGTCAGCCCGTCGAGCACGTCGACTTCGGGCCGGGCCAGGTTCGGCATGAAGCCCTGCACGAAGGCGCTGTAGGTCTCGTTGATCAACCGTTGGGATTCGGCGGCGATCGTGTCGAACACCAATGAGCTCTTGCCCGACCCCGAGACACCCGTGAACACCGTCAACCGGCGTTTGGGCAACTCGATGTCGACGTCTTTGAGGTTGTTCTCCCGGGCACCGGTGACCCGGATCAGATCGTGGCTGTCAGCGGGGTGCATCGGCTAGCGCGACTCCTGGATACGGACCATGTTGCCGGCAGGATCGCGAAGCGCGCAGTCACGCACACCGTATGGCTGCTCGGTGGGCTCCTGGACCACCTCGACATCGCCGGCCTGAACTCTCTCGAATGTACTGTCGAGGTCTTTGGTGGCGAGCAGCAGCGTCCCGAAGGTGCCTTTGGCCATCATCTCGGCGATCGTGCGGCGCTCTTCATCGGTGAGGCCCGGGGTGGCCGACGGTGGGTAGAGGACCACGGAGGTGTCGGGCTGGTTCGGTGGACCGACCGTGATCCACCGCATCTTGTCCTTACCGACGTCGAGGCGGACCTCGAAGCCGAGGACGTCGCGATAGAACGCAAGCGATTCTTCCGGATCGTCGAGGGGCAGCATGCTGGAGTGAATGGTGAGTTCCATGGTTTTCACGCTAAGTGCAGGCGGGTGGCGGGCGCTTCTCGATTCCTGATCGGTTTGGTGACCTGTTTCTCCATGCACGATGGCAGCCCGCCGGTCACCGCGGACGTCTGCTCGCGGTAGCGGCTGGGCGGGATGCCGACGAGTTCGGTGAACCGCGTGCTGAACGTGCCGAGCGAGGAGCAGCCGACGGCGAAGCAGACTTCGGTGACAGACATGTCGCCACGCCGCAGCAGGGCCATCGCACGCTCGATGCGGCGGGTCATCAGATACGAATACGGTGATTCGCCGTAGGCGATCTTGAACTGCCGGGACAGGTGCCCGGCAGACATGTTCACCCCCTGGGCGAGCGCTTCGACGTTCAATGGCTGCGCATACTCACGGTCGATGCGGTCCCGGACGCGTCGCAGCAGCTTGAGATCGCCCAGCTGTTGGTCGGCCACATCGGCGATGGTACGGCTACGGCCTGGTGCCGACCGGAAGCCCGGCGAGCCGCCACTCGATCATTCCGTCGTTGAGGCGAATTGCGCGGCGGCCGTCGGCGGTCAGCGTCCGCACAGCGTCGTGGGCGTAGACGCAGTACTCGCCGCGGCAGTACACGACTATGTCGGCGTCGCCTGGCAGTTCGGTGATCCGCTCGACGAGTTCATCCACCGGTATCGACACCGCGCCCGGGATGTGTCCGGCGCGATACTCCTCGTCGGGCCGGACGTCGAGCACCACCACCCCTGCATCGTCGGTGTCGTCGTTGAGACGCGACCACAGTGTCTCGCGGTCGATGCCAGGGCCGGCCGGCTCGCCGAGGTACGCATCGCGAGCCGCACCGACCTCGGCCCGGCGCCGGTCGGCGACAGTACGCAACAAGACCAACAGCTCGGCGACGTCGTCGCCGGCCAGGCGGTAGTGAACCTTGACGCCTTCGCGCCGGGTTTCGACGAACCCGGCTTGCTTGAGCACCTGCAGATGCGATGAGGCTGTGGTCAGGTTCAGGCCGGCCGCACGGGCGAGGGCCTCGACGCTGCGTTCGCCCTGGCTGAGCAAGTCGAGGAGTTCCAGCCGACTGGCGTGGGCCAGTGCCTTCCCGCTGGCGGCAAAGGCTTCGTACAGGCGTGTCTTCGCTGGTGAGCGACCCATGAGGGCATTATTCCATAATTTCATGGAATAACGTAGAGTTGTGGCATGGGTTTCACCGGATCAGACCTGATTCCGCTGGTCGACCACGGATTGGGCAACAGCTCCTACCTGGTCGACCTGGGCGACGGCCGGGCCCTGGCCGTCGACGCGAGCCGGGACCTGCGGGCCCTGCACCGGGCCGCCGACGCCCGCGGGCTGGCCGTGGCGTTCGCCGCCGACACTCACCTACATGCCGACTTTCTGTCCGGCGCGGTGCAACTGCACCACGATCTCGGCGCGACGATCCTGGCGTCGGCTGCCGGTGGGCGCCGGTTCGAGCACACCGGTCTGCGCGACGGCGACGAGGTTGACCTCGGTGGGCTGAGCCTGCGCGCCATGGCGACACCGGGGCACACCGATGAGCACCTGTCGTTCGTGCTCGCCGAGGACGGCTGCGAACTCGGCGTCTTCACCGGAGGGTCCCTGATAGTCGGATCGGCGGCCCGCACCGATCTGCTCGGCGCCGGCCGGACCATGGAACTCACCCGAGCGCAATATCGGTCGTTGCAGCGGTTGGCCACGCTCGACGACGAGGTTGCGGTATGGCCCACCCATGGCGCCGGATCGTTCTGCTCGGCACCGCCGGGTGCAGAGCGCATCACCACCGTCGGCACCCAAAAACGCGACAATCCATTGCTTTCGGCGACAGATGAGGACAGCTTCGCCTTACTGCTCTTGGCGAGTATCGGCAGTTACCCCACTTACTTCTCTCGGTTGGGTGAACGCAACCGAGAAGGTGCGGACGTGATGTCCGGTGCGCCGGTGCTCGAGGATCTGGACGCCGATCGGGTGAAAGCGCTGTTGGCCGCCGGCGCCGCCGTGATCGACGTGCGGGCGCCGGCCGCATTTGCCGAACGTCATGTTCCCGCAGCCCTGTCCATCCCGTTGCGGGACCAGTTCGCCACCTGGCTGGGCTGGCTGGTCGAAGACTCAGTGCCCCTGGTGATCATCGCCGACGACGGTCAGGACCTTTCGGAAATCGGTTGGCAGGCTTACAAGATCGGCTATGAGCGCCTGGCCGGGCGGCTCGTCGGTGGAATCGAGGCGTGGCTGGCCGCGGGTGAGCCGGCTCACCACCTGCCGTTCGCTCCTGCACACCGGCTCCCGGACGCGCCCTATCTCGATGTCCGGCAAGAGGGCGAATATGCCGCCGGCCACGTCGCGGGGTCTCTTCACATCGAACTCGGAGCGCTGCCCGCTCATGCGACCGACGTGCCGAACGGCGTCATCGTCGCGTGTGGGCATGGGGAGCGGGCGATGACGGCGGCCAGTGTGCTTCGCCAACACGGGCTTACGGACGTGTCAGTGCTCGATGGTGGGCCCGGGGACTACGCCGACGCGCATGGTCGAGACATGCGCAGCGGCCGATGAAGAGGCCTGTGTCCGAGGCGTCGCCGACTCGCCGGGTCGAACTCGGACTGCGGGAAAACTGGCTGCAATTCACCCTTCTGGTCATTGTCAACGTCTGCGTCGGGGCTCTGGTGGGTCTGGAACGGACCACGGTTCCGCTGATCGGGTCCGAAACCTTCGGACTGACAAATGATCTGGCGGTGTTTTCGTTCATCATCGCGTTCGGGGTGACCAAAGCGCTCACCAACTTGGCCGCCGGGGCGTTGACCGCCCGGTTCCGCCGTAAGCACCTGCTGCTGGCGGGGTGGGCGGTCGGCCTCCCCGTTCCGTTCATGCTGGCGTGGGGCCCTTCGTGGGGTTGGATCGTTGCCGCCAACGTGCTGCTCGGCCTCAATCAGGGTCTCGCCTGGTCCATGACGGTCAACATGAAGATCGATCTGGTGGGTCCCGAGCGGCGGGGACTGGCCACCGGCCTGAACGAGGCCGCTGGTTACGTCGCGGTAGGTGCCACCGCGCTGCTGACCGGATATCTCGCTACCACCTATGGGCTGCGTCCAGCCCCCGAGCTGATCGGCGTGGTGTTCGTCGCGGCCGGGCTGGGGTTGTCGCTGGTGGTGCGGGATACCGCGGCACACGTCGACCTTGAACTGGAGCGCCACCCACATCCGGCACCTGCTGCCGATGGCGGTCTGCGCACGATCTTCGCGCGCACCAGCTGGGGTGATCGCAGCCTGCGGGGTGCCAGTCAGGCCGGCCTGATCAACAACCTCAACGATGGCCTCACCTGGGGTGTGTTCCCGCTCTTGTTCACCGATCACGGGCTCGGCCTGGCCGCCATCGGCCTGATCAAGGGTCTCTATCCGCTGTTGTGGGGGCTCGGCCAGATCCCCACCGGCCATCTCGCCGACCGGATCGGCCGCAAGCCGTTGGTCGTAGCCGGAATGCTGGTCCAGGCCGGTGGGTTCGGGTTGGCCCTGGCGCTGCTGAACTGGCCACTGTTGGCCGGTGTCACCTCGGCGATCGCTCTCGGGATAGGCACCGCCATGGTGTACCCGGCCCTGATCGCCGTGGTCTCCGATCATGCCCACCCGAGCTGGCGGCCCAATGCACTTGGCACCTACAGGTTCTGGCGCGATGCGGGGTACGCCATCGGCGCACTGGTCGCCGGGGCGATGGCCAACTGGCTGGGCCTGGAGTCCGCCGTGGCCGCGGCCGGGGTGCTGACGGCCGTCTCGGGTCTCCTGGCGGCCCGGTGGATCACCGATCGCCCACGCCTTCATACCGGTGGTCAGGCCGGTGGTGCCAGCCGATACACCGCGCCGGCGTAGTCGTCGGTGATGTACACCGCGCCGTCCGGGCCGGTTACTGCTGCCACCGGGCGGCCCCAGCGGGTGCCGTCGTCGGCCTGGAAACCGCCCACCAGGGTCTGCTGCGGACCCAATGTGCCGTCGTCCCAACCGAAGAACGACACCTCCGGCGCCTGCGGCGACCGCCGGTTCCACGACCCGTGCACCCCGACCAAGGCGCCGGGGCCGTAGCCGGGGAGCTCGGCAAAACTCATCCCCAGCGGGGCCGAATGTGCGCCCAGCGTCTGCTCGACGGGCGCCAGCGCCGCACAGTCCATCTGGGCGCCGTCGGCGTTGGTCTGCATGTCCCGGATGAACCCGGCCGGTGGCGGGCCGTCGGGATTGCAATACGGCCAACCCAATTCGCGTCCCGGAGTCAGTTTCGCAACCGATTCCGGCGGATGGTCGTCCACATAGGCCTGCCGCACCCGGCCGTGCGGATCGGCCACGTTGTCCCGGTTGTTCACCGCGGTCCACAGCGCGCCATCCGGGGCGAGTGCCAGACCTGTGCCGTTGCGCACCCCCGTGGCGAACGGGGCCGCCGGGCCGCCGCCGGGCGGCACCCGCATGATGGTGGCCCGCGGCGGGGAGGCGTCGCGGTCCTCGGCTGAGATGTTGCCCGTCGAGCCGATCGAAAAGTACACCGCGCCATCAGATCCCACGACCACGCTCTTGAGCGCATGGGCATAAGCGCCATGCAGATCGGGGCTCTTGGCATCGGGTAGGCCACCGGCGACGGTACGGCGGTTGAGTGCCTGCCCGTCGACGTAGTCGTAGGCGTCGATCTGGTTGCTCTCGGCCACGTACAGCGTCGGGCCCGCGAAGAAGAGACCGTGCGGCTGCTCCAGGCCGTCCAGCAGTGTGCGCTGGTCGGGGCGCACGGTCAGTATCTGCCCAGTGGCCGGCACCGATATCAACAGCGCACCATCCGGGGCGAACGCCGCCATCCTGGCCTTGGGCACCCGCGCGATCACCTCGATGGTCCAGCCGGCGGGAATCAGGGCGTGACGAGGCTCGTCGAGCGGCGCCTGGGCGAATCGATCGGGCACCTGTAGGAGCACCGATGCCAGGCCCGCAGCTGGCCGTTGCGAACTGGACGGCGATGGCGTCGGCGGCGGCCCGGCTTCGGGCGGCGTCCCGCACGCGGCCAGCGAGGCCGCGGTGGCGAGTGCGATCGCGCTACGCGCCGCCCAGACCCGCATTCATCTCCCAGACCAGGATTTCGGCGTCGGTGTCGGCCGTGACCCGTCCGCCCGACTTGGTGAGCCGGGCGGCGTCACCCTCGGCGAGCGGCCCGCAGCCCTCCAAGGTGACGGACCCCCGCGCGACGAAGAGGTGGACGTAGCGGGCCGAGGGCAACTCGGCCGAACCGCCGGGCCGCAGGCGGGCGCCGTACAGCGTGGCGTTGCGATTGTGCAGCGTGACCGCAGCTTCGCGGGCACCGGAGGCGATCGGCGTCAACGTGTCGGCCAGCTCGATCTCCTGCTGCTGATAGCTCGGTGTCACCCCGGCGGCATCGGGCAGCACCCACATCTGCACGAAATGCACGGGCTCGCTGTCGGATCCGTTCTTCTCGGAATGCTCTACACCGGTGCCCGCCGACATCCGTTGCGCCAGCCCGGGGTAGATCACCCCGGAGTTGCCCATCGAATCCGCGTGCGCCAGCTGCCCGGACAGCACCCAGGTGACGATCTCCATGTCCCGGTGCGGGTGGGTGTCAAAACCGGCAGCCGGCGCCACGATGTCGTCGTTGTTCACCAGCAACAGCCCGTGGTGGGTGTTGGCCGGGTCGTAGTAGTCGGCGAAGGAGAACGAGTGCCGTGATTGCAGCCAGTCGGTGGTGCTCGCACCACGGTCGTCCGCGCGTCGGATATCGACCATGGACGTCCCGGAAGCCATGGCGCCAGCCTACCGACGGCCTTAGCTGACCAACCGGTGGATCGGTTAAGCGCGGGGCTTAGTGTGTGGGGCGTGGAACTCAACGGAGCAAGCGCCATCGTCACGGGTGGCGCATCAGGTATCGGCGCGGCGACTGCCCGCCAGTTGGCCGCCAAGGGAGCCCGCGTTGTCGTGGCTGACCTGCAGGCGGATAAGGGCGAGGCCCTCGCCGAGGAGATCGGCGGCGCCTTCGTCAGCGTCGACGTCACCAACACCGAGCAGATCGAGGCCGCGGTCAACAAGGCCGGCGAGCTCGGCCCGCTGCGCGCACTGGTGAACTCGGCCGGCATCGGCTGGGCCCAGCGCACCATCGGCAAGGACGGCGAGTTCGCGTCGGCGCACAATCTGGATGCCTACAAGAAGGTGCTGGCGATCAACCTGGTCGGCACGTTCGACTGCATCCGGCTGGCCGCCACCGCGATGAGCCGCAACGAGTTCACCGACACCGGCGAGCGTGGCGCGATCGTCAACATGACCAGCGTCGCGGCTTTCGACGGCCAGATCGGCCAGGCGGCCTACTCGTCGTCCAAGGGTGGTGTCGTCGGCCTGACCCTGCCGGTGGCACGCGATCTGTCCGCAGCGGGCATTCGCGTCAACACCGTGGCCCCCGGGCTGATCGACACCCCGATCTACGGTGAGGGCGAAGCCTCCGAGGCGTTCAAGGCCAAGCTGGGCGAGTCGGTGCTGTTCCCGCACCGGCTGGGCAAGCCCGACGAACTGGCCTCGATGGTCGTCGAGCTGCTGACCAACTCGTACATGAACGCCGAGGTCGTCCGCGTCGACGGTGGCATCCGGATGCCACCCAAGTAACCCGTCGCCTCACTCGCGAGCACACATCGAACTGCCCCTTTTCCATGCGAAAAGGGGCAGTTCTGCGTCTGTTCGGCAGAATTCTTCTGTGGCCGACAACTGGTGGATCAGTGCGCTGATCGGCCTCGGGGCAGCACTGTTGCTGAGCTGGCTGATTCTCGTCGTCGCGCTGCTGGTCATGCGGCCCCGCGGAAACTTGCTCACCGAAGCGCTGCGGATACTTCCCGACCTGCTGCGGCTGATCCCGCGGCTGGCCGCGGACAAGTCGCTGCCCCGCGGCGTGCGCGTTCGGCTGGCACTGCTGGTCGTCTATTTGGCGCTGCCCATCGATGTGATCCCCGATTTCATACCGGTGCTCGGCTATGCCGACGACGCCATCATCGTCACCCTGGTGCTGCGCAGCGTGGTGCGGCATGCCGGTTTGGCGGCCGTGCGGGCGCACTGGCCCGGGACCGACGACGGGTTCGACGTTCTGGTGCGGTTGACGGGCCTTACCCGCTGAACAACGCAAAACCCCCTTTCGACGCTGAAAGGGGGTTTTGGGTCTGGTGCGGCGGTGCTTACCAGTCCGACTCGTCGAACTTGATGACACCACGAATGTTGTTGCCGTCCAACATGTCCTGGTAACCCTGGTTGATGTCTTCGAGCTTGTAGGTCCGGGTGACCATGTCGTCGATGTTGAGCAGCCCCGACTTGTAGAGCGCCACCAGCCGTGGCGTCTCCACATGTGAGCTGCCGCCGCCGAAGATGTTGCCCTTCAACGTCTTCTGCAGCATGGTGAACAAGAACAGGTTGAGCTTGACGTCGGCGTCCATCATCGAGCCCATGCCGGTCACCACGCAGGTACCGGTCTTGGCGGTGAGGATCATCGCCTCTTCGATGTACTCGCCCTTCATCTCACCCACGGCGATGATGACCTTGTCCGCCATCAGGCCCCACGTCGTTTCCATCACCGGCGCGATGGCCTCGGCCATTGACGGGTAGACGTGCGTGGCGCCGAACTTGATGGCCTGCTCGCGCTTCCACTCGTTGGGGTCGATGGCGATGACGTGCTTGGCGCCGGAGATCACCGCACCCTGCAGTGCGCTCATGCCGATACCACCGACGCCGACGACGATGACCGTCTCACCGGGCTTGACGTCGGCGACGTTGGTGGCCGAACCGAAGCCCGTCGGCACTGCACAGCCCATGATGGCCGCGGTCTCGAACGGGATGTCCTTGTCGATCTTGACGACGGAGTCCTTGTGCACGGTCATGTACGGCGCGAAGGTGCCGAGCAGGTTCATCGGCGACACCTCGTGGCCACCGGCGTGGATGCGGTTGGTGCCGTCGGCGATGGCCTTGCCGCCGAGCAGGACCGCGCCGCGATCGCACAGCGAGCGGAAGCCCTTCAGGCAGGGCGGGCACTCACCACAGGCGGGGATGAACGCGAGGATGACGTGGTCACCCTCCTCGATGCCGGTGACGTTCTTGCCGACCTTCGTGACGACGCCGGCGCCCTCATGGCCGCCGAGCGCCGGCAGTGCCATCGGGGTGGCACCGGTGGTCAGGTGGTAGTCCGAGTGGCACATGCCCGCGGCATGCATCCGGATCTGTACTTCGTCGGCGACGGGGTCGCCGAGGTCGATCTCGTCGACCTTGAATGGCGAGTTGAGTTCCCACAGCAGGGCGCCTTTGGTCTTCATGGGAGGCGATAATAGAACACGTTCTAGAACTCGTCAGTAACCAGTCTCTGACCTGCGCGGTTCCCAGGCTATTATTCGTCGCCGGACTCATCGGCGGGCGTGGGCGTGGGCGTGGGCGTGGGCGGGCTTGCGGATGCGGTTGCGGCGGACGCTCGCGCCCACTGTAACGGCCAGGACGACCAGGATGACCGCGAGCGAGAGCAGGGTCGGAATTTGCGGCACTGTCGGCCACACCCCATGGGCCCAGTGCAGTCCCAGCTTCACTCCGATGAAGCCGAGCACAGCCGCCAATCCGTAGTCGAGGTAAACCAGCCGGTCCAATGCCCCGTGCAGCAGGAAGTACAGCGCCCGGAGCCCGAGGAGCGCAAACGCGTTCGTGACGAACACCAGGTACGGGTCACCGGTGATCCCGTACACCGCCGGGACGGAGTCCACTGCGAACACCACGTCGGTTGTCAGCACTGCCACCACCACGACCGCGAACGGCGTGATCGCCCGGCGACCGCCGACCCGGCCGAACACCCGCGGACCCTCGTACCGTTCGGTGACCGGCACGATCCGTCGTAGCGCGCGGACGCTACGTAGCCGCGCGATGTCGATCTCGCGGCTTTGCCCGCCGCGCGCGGCGCACAACAACTTCACCGCGGCGAACACCAGGATCATCCCGAAGAGCAGGAACACCTCGTCGAACGCCGCTATAGCCGCAGCGCCAAGCACGATGAACACCGTTCGCAGCAACAGAGCGCCGGCGATCCCGTAAAGCAGGACTCGCTGCTGAAGCTCGGCAGGTACAGCGAACGCGCCGAGCAGCACTATGAACACGAACAGGTTGTCGACACTGAGCGACTTCTCAACGAGGTACCCGGTCAGGTAGTCGAGACCGCTGCCGCCACCGTGGGCGCCCCACACGTAGAGGGTGAACGAGAACGGGAGCGCAACATAGAACGTCGACCACCCGGCCGCCTCGCGGACGGTGACCGCGTGTGGCCGTCGGGTCAGGGCGAAGTCCACCGCAAGCAGGGCAATGACCGCCCCTACCGTGATGAGCCATAGGGCCGGAGAGCCAATCGAATCGATGCTGCGCACCGATCATCCGTGCGAGTGGTGCTGGTGGTGGAGCCAGCCGTGATGGTGCTTCCACCGCACGACGTCCCTGCCGATGAAAAAGACCAAAGCACCGCCCCATGCGATGACCCCGAGAACAGCGATCAGTTCGAGAATGTCGATGTTCACGACGCACCTCCGCCGAGTTCGTCCGACGAAGGTCTTCCCCGGCGTTTGCCCCGCGGGCCGGGCGTTCGCAGCCGAGATGACGACCCGCAGTGTCAGGGGTACTCCCCTTCCGTGTTCTCCAGGTTAACCGCCCTGCGCGGTCCCGAAAACCCATGCCGATGCGTGCGATGAATTGGGCGCCGAAAGCCGGTCATCACACCATGACCGAAATCAAAGCCAGCATCGTCCCCAACCTCTGGTTCGACCGGGAGGCCGAACAAGCCGCCCAGCACTACATCACCGCGTTCGGCGGCAACGGCCGCATCCTCAACACCATCTCCTCACATCCCGATTCTCCGTCTCCGCAAGATGTGCCCGTGGTGGTCGAGTTCGAGCTGGCCGGACAGCGCCTGGTCGGCATCAACGGTGGCCCGCAGTTCACCTTCAACGAAGCCATCTCCCTGGAGGTGCGCGTCAGCGGCCAAGAGCAGCTCGACCAGGTCTGGGCTGCGCTGGTCGAGGGCGGCGAGGAATTGCCGTGTGGCTGGCTCAAAGACAAATACGGTTTGGCCTGGCAGATCACCCCGACCGAGTACTACGACCTGCTGGGCAAGGGCGACCCCGAGGCTGACTCCCGGTTGATGTCGGCGGTGCTCAAGACGGTCGGCAAGTTCAACATTGCCGAGCTGCAGGCGGCCTACAAGGGTTCCTAGCCTGCGACTGGCCACTTATGCGACGCCAGTGGCCGGACAACGTGCCATAACTGGCCACTCGGTGCTGTCCACAGCGTGGGATCCATTCACAGTCGGCCGAACCTGCTGCCTCACGTATGGGTTTCGCGTCGTGGGCTGCCGACACCGTGGCCCCATGGGCAGACCTTTCCTGGGAACCGAGGCCTTGGCGTCGGGTTCGGTGACCAGACGAACCCTGGCAAGCCGGTACGACGCGGTGTATCGCAACGTCTACCTCGCCAAAGACGCTGAGCTGACGGCACAAACCCGCGCTTTGGCGGCCTGGCTGTGGTCCGGGCGAAACGCCACGATGGCCGGTCTCTCGGCAGCTGCGCTCTACGGCACCCAGTGGATTGCCGCGGCGGAGCCGGCCGAACTGTATCGCCGCAACGGCAAGCCAGTCGACGGCATCCTGATTCACCGGGACAAGCTCCTTGATGGTGAGACGCGCAGTCGCGGCGGCGTGCTCGTGACCACTCCTGCGCGTACCGCGTTCGACCTGGGCCGCCGCGTCGGCCGGAATGCCGCGGTGATCCGGGCGGACGCGCTCGCACAAGCGACCGGCGTGTGCCCTGCCGACGTTGAATCGCTTATCGACCGGCACCCCGGCGTCCGTGGGCTAAAGCAGCTGCGCGACGTAGTACGCCTGATGGACGGTGGTGCCGAATCACCTCCAGAAACCGAGACTCGGCTCATCTTGGTCGACGCTGGACTTCCCAAGCCCACTACCCAGATCGTGGTGCGCGGCGACTTCGGCCGCAGGAAGTACGCACGAATCGACATGGGCTACGAGGAGTTCAAGGTAGGGGTCGAGTACGAAGGTGCGCAGCACTGGACGGATCCTCAGGTCCGGGCCAACGACATCGACCGCTACGCCGAACTGGCGGCACAAGGCTGGTTGATCGTTCGGGTCGGCGCGGACTTGCTGTATCGCCGCCCGCACGTGATCGTCGCTCGAGCGTGTGCGGCGCTGCGGGTTCGCGGTGCTCAGTGGCCAGTTATCGCACAGAATCTGAGTGACTGCGTGGCTTAAGTGGCCACTCGATGGCTATGGAGACACCTAGAGGGCCACCGGCAGCCCGAACTTCTCGAACAGCTCCAACTCCATGAACGCCACCACATGTGAGATGCCGCCGGGGCGCACCTCGAGGACGTGTAGCTGGAACGCCTCGTGCACGCCTGTCTCGCGGTTGAGCATGTACATCGCCGCGGCGGGCTGGCCGTTGGCGCTCGTCGCGATGAACCGCATGTCCCCGGGCTCCTCGGCCGGGCACTTGTACCGGGCCAGGTCGCCGACGGCCTGTGGCCCGCGGTACCAGCTGTCGAACGGCGGCATCTCCCAGATCGCCTCGGCGGTGAACAGCTCGACCAGTTTGTCGATGTCGTAGGCCTCGAACGCCGCCATGTAGTTGCGCAGCAGGTTCTGCGCGTGCGGGGAGTCCGGCGCGGCGATCTCGTCGTCCTGGCTGGGGCCCACCGCGTCGAGCTGGGCGCGGGCTCGTTGCAGCAGGCTGTTGACGGCGGCCGTGGACGCCCCGATCGCCTCGCCCACCTCCGCGGCCTTCCACTGCAACACCTCACGCATCACCAGCACCGCGCGCTGACGAGCCGACAGATGCTGCAGCGCCGCCACGAATGCCAGCCGCACCGAATCGCGGGTCCCGACGATCGTGCTCGGATCGGCCGGGTCCGCGGCAGAATCCGGCAGGGGCTGCAGCCAGGGGATCTCGTGGTGTTCGGCGATCTCGTCGGTGGGCGACGAACTCGGATTGCCCAGGCCCGACGGCAGCGGGCGGCGCTGCCGGCCTTCCAGCGCCGTCAGGCACGTATTCGTGGCGATGCGATACAGCCAGGTGCGCACCGAGGACTTGCCCTGAAAGCCCTCGTAGGACTTCCAGGCGCGCAGGTAGGTCTCCTGCACCAGATCCTCGGCGTCATGCAGCGAGCCGGTCATCCGGTAGCAGTGGGCCAGTAGTTCACGGCGATAGCGCTGAGCCTCGGCCAAGAATGCATCGGCCGGGCTGTCGTCATCGAGGCGGTGGGCGAGGACCGTCACATTCGCGAGCTTACGCAGCACCTCCGACAACTTCGATCGAATACGCTCGCCAAGGTGACCAGCACGCGCAGTGAACAGACTTTCGACGGCGTCGGCGGGGTCCGCATCGTCTACGACGTATGGACGCCCGACGTCGCGCCGAGGGGCGTCGTCGTCCTCTCCCACGGTCTCGGTGAGCACGCCGGGCGGTATCACCACGTCGCGCAGCGGTTCGGGCAGGCGGGGCTGGTGGTCTATGCCCTCGACCACCGCGGTCACGGCCGCTCCGGAGGCAAGCGGGTGTACCTGCGGGACATGTCGGAGTACGTCGGCGACTTCCACACCCTGGTCGGTATCGCCGCCACCGAGTACCCGAGCCTGCCGCGTCTGGTGCTGGGACACAGCATGGGTGGCGGCATCGTGTTCAGCTACGGCGTCGAGTACCCCGACGAATACACCGCGATGGTGCTGTCCGGCCCCGCGGTGGCCGCACAGGCCGCGGTGTCGTCGGCCCTGGCGGTCGTGGCCAAGGCGCTGGGCAAGATCGCCCCCGGGCTGCCGGTGGAGAATCTCGACGTCGACGCGGTATCCCGCGATCCGGAGGTGGTGGCCGCGTACAAGGCCGACCCGTTGGTGTGGCACGGCAAGGTCCCCGCGGGCATCGCCCGGGCGCTGATCATCGTGGGCGAGACCATGCCGCAGCGCGCCTCGGCGCTGACCGCGCCACTGCTGGTGGTGCACGGTGAGAAGGATCGCCTGGTGTCCGCCGAGGGCAGCCGCCATCTCGTGGAATGTGTGGGGTCGCCAGACGTGCACCTCAAGGTGTACCCGGGCCTGTTCCATGAGGTGTTCAACGAGCCGGAGAAGGAGCTTGTCCTCGACGACGTGACGACCTGGATCGAGACGCATCTGTGAGAAAGCTTGTGGCGGTGGCGCTTTCGGTGTTGCTGGTGGCCGGCTGCGGGTCGGAACCGTCGAAGGAGTCCGCGGGCGGCGATCAGCCGTCGTGGACCGACACCGATGTCACGTTCGACGCCGACGGGCTCACGATCCACGGGAGCTATCGGCACCGGGACGTGGCCGGCCCGGCCGCACTGCTGATCTCGGAGAGCGGACCCACCGACCGCAACGGCGACAACAAGGTCGTCGGACCGATCGGCAACATGCGTCAGCTCGCAGAAACGTTGTCGGACAAGGGCGTTGCCAGCCTGCGCTACGACAAGATCGGTACCGGCGCGACCAAACTCGGACCCTACGAGAAGAAACCCGCCGAGGTGGTCAGCGGCGTTTACACCAGCGGGGCGGCCGCCGCGCTGCGGTTCCTGGCCGGCCGGCCGGACACCGATGCCGCCAAGCTGTCGATCTACGCGGTGGGCGAGGGCGCCATCCACGCCATGACCCTGGCCGGTGCCGGCGATCCGAAAGTGCATTCGCTGGCGCTGTTGCAACCGCTGTCGGGTCGCTACCTGGACATCATCACCAACCGCGTGCGCGCCGGAGCCGCCCCCGAGGTGCTCACCGCCTGGCTCGGTGCCGTGGACGAGATCCGTACCAAGGGCACCGTGCCCGCCGACCTCCCCGAGGGCCTGAGCGCGATCGTCAACAAGGACAACCTCAACGCCATCGTCGAAGCCGACAAGATCGATCCCGTGCGGCTCGCTGCCGCGTTGCCCGACGGTATGCCGGTGCTGCTCACCTGCTCGGACTCCGACTCCCAGGCCAGCTGCGAGATCGAGCGTCCGCTGATCGACGCGCTGCGGCACACCGCGCTCACGGTCGTCGAGCTCAAAGGTGTCAACCATGTCCTGCGCGACGATCCGACGGACAGCATCGCCAACTACGGCAAGCCCGGATCGCTGTCGCCGCAGGTGGTGGCTGCGATCGACAAGTTTGTCGGTGCCGATGGCTAGGTTTGTCGCGTGAGCGACGACAAGATGCTGGCACGGATCGCAGCACTGTTGCGTCAGGCTGAGGGCACCGACAACACCCACGAGGCCGAAGCGTTCATGGCGGCGGCGCAGCGGCTGGCCACGGCGACGTCCATCGACCTGGCACTGGCCCGGTCCCACTCGGCCGAACGCACGAAGGCGCAGATGCCGGTGCAGCGCACCGTCACCATCGGGGAGGCAGGCACCAAGGGCCTGCGCACCTATGTACAGCTGTTCGTGGTGATCGGCATGGCCAACGATGTGAAGTGCGATGTCGCGTCCAATTCGACGTTCGTCTACGCCTACGGGTTCGCCGAGGACATCGACGCCACCCACGCGCTCTACACCAGCCTGGTGTTACAGATGGTGAAGGCCTCCGAGAGCTACATCGCCTCCGGCGCGCACCGTCCAACACCGACCATCACGGCACGGCTCAACTTCCAGTTGGCGTTCGGAGCCCGCATCGGGCAACGGCTGTCAGAAGCCAAGGAAGAGGCCCAGCAGGAGGCCGACCGCGATGATCGTCCTGGTACGGCAATCGCATTGCGGGACAAAGATATCGAGCTGCGCAGCTTCTACCGGCAGGCGTCGCAGGCGCGCGGCACCTGGCGGGCCACCAGTGCGTCGGCCGGATACTCCTCGGCGGCCCGCCGAGCCGGTGACCGCGCAGGCAAGCGAGCGCGCCTGGGGCCGCAGCAGGAAATCTCGGGCGCGCGCGGCGCACTGGAGCAGTGAGTACCCGCGACAGCCAGCGGGCCAAGGTGTACGCCGCGGAGCAGTTTGTGCGCACGATGTTCGACCGTGCAGCCCAACACAGTTCGCGCGCCATCGACTTCTTCGGCACCTCACTCACATTGCCTCCGGAGGCGAAATTCGGGTCGGTGGACTCGGTACAGCGCTACGTCGACGACGTCCTGGCCCGGGTCGGGGCTGAGCCGGTTGCCGTGCGACCCCGTCGGGGAGCCACGGCGGCGCACTACGAGCAGGTCGACGGCAAGGCCGTCATCGCCGTCCCCGAACGCGACGCCTGGGCGCTGCGAGAGTTGGTGGTACTCCACGAACTCGCCCACCACCTGACCCATGCGGACCCGGCCCACGGACCGGACTTCGTCGTCACCCACATCGACCTGTGCACGGCGATCATGGGGCCGGAGGTCGGCCTGGTCTTGCGGATGGTGTACGCGAAAGAGGGTGTGGTGTGAGCGCGAGTACGCGATCATTGCCATATTGACGGTCTAGAAGGATTGGCGAATGGCCGGCCCCGTCGGTGAGACGGCCGGGCGATGCCGGTCGTGTGGCAGTCACCTGCGGACACGGTCGCGTTTCTGCGACATGTGCGGAGCCGCTGTCGCCTCGCAGGCGACACCCAGCGAACACAAGCAGGTCACCGTCCTGTTCGCCGATGTCGTCGGCTCGATGAAACTCGCTGCGGCCGTTGACACCGAGCGGCTCCGCGAAATCATGAACGAGTTGTTCAATCGCGCTGCGGCGGTGGTGCAGCGCTACGGCGGAACCGTGGACAAGTTCACCGGCGACGGGTTGATGGCCTTGTTCGGGGCGCCCGCCGCGCTGGAGGATCACGCGCTGCGGGCATGCATCGCGGCGCTGGAGATCCAGTCGGGCGCCAAAGCCCTGGCAGCCGAGGTGTTGCGCCACGATGGCGTTGCGCTGCGGCTGCGTGTCGGCCTGAACTCCGGCGAGGTCGTTGCCGGCGACATCGGCTCGGGCGGGTATACCGCCGTCGGCCACCCTGTCGGTCTCGCGCAGCGCATGGAGTCGGCGGCCCCGGCCGGAGGGGTGATGTGCTCGCTGTCCACTGCGCGACTGGTGGAGGACACCGCGCGGCTCGGCACCCTCGAACAGCTGACCGTCAAAGGTTTCGACCAGCCAGTGCCCGCACGCCAGCTGTTCGCCGTGGAAACCGGCAACGAAACCGGCAACGCGGTACTCGGCCGCAACGATGGTGTCCTGCTGGGTCGTGAAGCAGAGCTGAATCGGTTACAGGAGGTCTTCGACTCAGGACGTGGCCGGATTGTCGGTGTGATCGGTGAGCCCGGCTTGGGCAAGAGCCGGCTGGTCAGCGTGTTCGTTTCGGGCGCGCAACGTCAGGAAGCCCGCGTGGTGGTGGCACGTGGCGAGGCGCACGCCTCGGTGGTGGCCTTCCGCATGCTCTCACTGTTGCTGCGCGCGATGTTCCAGGTGGACGGGTTGAGTCCGGCCGCTGCGCGGAAGCGGACCATCGCACAGTTCGCCGGCCGCCTGTCGGCGCAGTCACCGAACGCGCGGATACTGTTCGAGGCCATGGGAATCGGTGATGACGCCGTGCCCGGCACCCGCGTGGCCATCGAGGACCGGCGGCGCAGGCTGGTGGAGCTCATGTCCACCGCCGTCCGGGTATGCGACGTCCCGATCGTCTTCGTGCTCGAGGACGTGCACTGGATCGACGTGCCCAGCGACGACGTGCTGGCCGATTTCGCGGCGGAGATCAGCGATGTCGGCGCGGCGACCGTCGTCGCCACCTATCGGCCCGAATACCACGGGGCGCTCTCCCGAGTTCCCGGCGAGACCATCACGTTGCAGCCGTTGCCGGATTCGACGTCTGCTCGCCTGATCGAGCATCTGCTGGGGGACGACGACCCGTCACTGGCCGGGCTGGCGGCCCGGATCGCCGCTGTGGCAGCGGGAAACCCGTACTTCATCGAGGAGATCATCCGAGATCTCGCCGGTCGCGGCGTGTTGGCGGGCAGCCGCGGTCGTTACCGGCCGGCAGGCGACCTCGGCCGTATCTGGGTGCCGCCGACCATCCAGGCCGTCCTCGCGGCACGTATCGATCGACTGTCGGTGCAGGCCAAGCGAGTGCTGAATGCCGCTGCGGTGATCGGCGCCCAGTTCGACACGGATACGCTGCATGCCCTGCAGCCGGATCTCGAGCCCGACAGACTGTCTGAGCTGGTCTCCGCCGACCTGATAGATCAGACGGAATTCGTTCCACGGCAACGGTATTGCTTCCACCACCCGTTGGTCCGCACCGTGGCCTACGAGTCCCAGCTCAGCCGTGACCGGGCAGCTGCCCACGGTTGCCTCGCTATTGCCATCGAGCGCCACAACCCACAGGCCGCCGATGAGAACGCCGCGTTGATCGCCGCACACCTCGAGGCCGCCGGTGATCTCGCGGCGGCCTACCGCTGGCACATGCGTGCGGGGCAATGGATTCGACTGCGGGACATCCCGGCCGCACGCGAGCAGTGGGAACATGCCCAACGCATCGCCGACCGGCTCGACGGCGAGGCAGGCGCGGCCGACATGAGGGTGGCGCCACGCACCCTGCTGGTTTCGACCTCGCTGTACGTCGGTAACAACGTCGATACGGCTCAGCGCTACCGGGAGTTTCGGGATCTCGCCATGCGGACCGAGGATTCGCGGTCGCTCGCCATCGGAATGGCAGGACAGCTTTGGGCTGTGACGGTCAACGACGAGAACATCGAGGAGGCCGCGGTGCTGGCGTCCGAGCTGTATCGGATGACCGAGAACGCGAACTGGGACGGTGAGGCCACCGGAATCGTCGTGAATGCGGTGGCGTTCACAATGCTTGCCAGTTGTGAATTCGATTCGGCCTTGAGGGCTCTCGACCTGCTGGCAGTCGACCACACACCAGCGGTCGAACTTGCTCCCGCCCAGGCCCTGCGGGGCGTGCTCGAGCTGTGCCTGGGTAGCGCGGAAGCGGGCCGCAGACATCTGCGCGAAGGCATCGAGCTGGCTCGTGCGGACGCGCCGATGACGTATACCCACACGGTGTTGTACGCGGGAGCTGTTGTGGCGCTGGGCTTGTGTGACCCGGAGGAGTTCATCGACGATCTGCGCGATGCCGTACGGACCGCCAATATGCTGGGCGAAAGCAGCGGTGTCGTATGCAGCGAATGGGCCTACGGTACCGCGGCGTTGCGTGCCCGGCTAGGTTCGGACGCCGACGCGATCGGGGGGCTTCGGCGGGCGCTCTCCTATGTCGACCAGCACAGCTCGATGACGTTCATCAAGCCGACCATCATCGCCGACCTGGCAATCGATGCGGTGCGCAAGGGCGACCGGGCGAAGGCACTCGCCGATCTGCGGGCCGGCTTCGCGCGATACGCCGGACGGGGGTCCAGGTTCTTCCTCGGATACCTCGGGGAGGCGCTCGTCGAGATCCTTGTCGGCTCCGGCTCCGACCCCGGGGCCGGGGGTGAGCTGGCCGAAGCGCGGCGGTTGGTGGGTCGATGGCAGCAGTTGCGGCCCGGGATTCCGGCGTTGGACATGTGGTGGTTGCGCTCGCGGGCCTTGCTGGCACAGGCCGAAGGGGATGCGACGGGCCACGCGGAGTTGTCCGCGCAGTATCTGAAACTGTGCGAAAGGCTTGATGCACGAGGCAGACTCGCAGATGCCCGGAGAATGGCGTAAACGATGGCGGCGATTCTGGCTTACACCTCGCCGGCGCTCGGTCACCTACTGCCGATGAGTGCGTTGCTCGCCGAACTGTCGAGCCGAGGCCACCTCGTGAACGTGCGGACATTGTCCGCCGGAGTACAGATCGCGCAACGGCTCGGCTTCGTCGCTCAACCGATAGACCCGCGGATCGAAGCGATCGAGATCGAGGATTGGAAGGCCGGTAATCCGCGAGATGCGCTGAAGCTCGGCGTCTCCGCCTTGGGTCGGCGCGCCGAGTACGAGATCGCAGATCTGGCCGCCGCGATACGCGACGTTCGCCCGGACGCACTGCTCGTCGACGTGAATTGTTGGGGCGCCCAATCGGCGGCGGAAGCCGGTGACATCCCCTGGGCGTCTTTCGCGCCGTATACGCCGCCGTTGCGGGCCGACGGCGTACCCCCGTTCGGGTTGGGTCTGCGGCCCTGGGCCGGGCTGTCGGGCCGAATACGTGACGCGGCGGTGCGGGCCGCGGTTGTCGGTCCGCTCGAGAAGATCATGCTGCCACCGATCAACCGGGTACGCACGGAACTTCAGTTGCCACAGACCGATTCGATGGACGGGTTCCTCCGACGAGCGCCGCTGATCCTGCTCGCAAGCGGCAAGCCGTTCCAGTACCCCGCCACCGAATGGGGCGATGCCGTCCAGATGATCGGACCGTGCGTGCTCGACCCAGGCGCCGGCGGTACGCCGGACTGGCTGGACGAGATCGACCGGCCGGTGGTCTTGGTGACGACGTCCTCGGAGAAACAGGCCGACGCCGAGCTGGTGGCAGTCGCCATGCAGGCCCTGGCCGACGAGCCGGTACACATGGTGGCAACGATGCCCGCCGGTCTGCCGCCAGGCACCAAATCCGCTGCGAACGCGTCTGTGTGCCAATTTCTTCCGCACGACGTCGTGCTGGACCGCGCGGTGTGTGTGGTGACCCACGGCGGGATGGGGGCAACCCAGAAAGCTCTCGCCCGTGGCATCCCGGTCTGCGTCGTTCCTTACGGGCGTGATCAGCTTGAGGTAGCCCGCAGGGTGGCGGTGGCGCGCTGTGGAACTCGGCTTCCGGCGCGGAGACTGACGCCGAACCGGTTGCGTGACAAGGTGCGTGAGGCGATGCGGATGACCGAGGGGGCCTGCCGGGTCGCTGCCGGATTCGCCGAGACGGGTGGGGTCTCGTACGGTGCCGATCTTGTCGAGGAACGAGTGCTCGGTCTGAAGCCGTGAGGCTACCCTGGCGCACATGACCGAACCCCGCGACGTCGATGCCATGTTCAACGAGGTGCTGCGTACCGAGGACCAGGCGCTGATCGCGGCGCGTCGATCCGCGCAGGACGCCGACATGCCCGCCATCGAGGTCTCAGCCCAACACGGCAAGCTGCTGTCGTTGCTGGCCACGATCTCCGGGGCGCGTCGTGTGCTCGAGATCGGCACGCTGGCCGGTTACAGCACCATCAACCTGGCCCGCGGCGTCGGACCGCAGGGACGCGTCGTCACGCTCGAATACGAGTCGCGTCATGCCGAGGTGGCGCAGGCCAACCTGGTGCGGGCCGGTGTCGCCGACCGGGTCGAGGTGATCGTGGGCACCGCGCTCGATACGTTGCCGCGGCTGGCTGAACGCGGTGACGTGTTCGATCTGGCATTCATCGATGCCGACAAGGAGAACAACGTCCGTTACGTCGAGTGGGCGATCAGGCTCGGCCGGCCGGGCGCGATCATCGTGGTGGACAACGTCACCCGGTTCGGTCGGGTCCTCGCTCCGGCGGCCGATGACGCCCAGGCGCGGGCAGTGCGCGACATGCTGGAGATGATGGGCAGCCATCCACGGTTGGATACCGCCGCCATTCAGACGGTCGGCACCAAGGGCTGGGACGGCTTCGCCGTCGCGCTGGTCAAGTAAGCCGGCACCAACGGCCCTCTCGCGGAGATCAAGCCAGCGAGTCCTGCGGCTCGCGCTGGATCGGCTTGGGCCACGGCTCCGGCTTGGGCCGCTGACGCACGATCTGCGGCCACCAGAACCACTTGCCCATCAGTGCTGCGATGGAGGGGGTCATGAAGGAGCGGATGACCAGGGTGTCGAACAGCAGGCCCAGGCCGATCGTGGTGCCCACCTGACCGATCACGGCCAGTTCGCTGACCGCCATCGACATCATGGTGAACGCGAACACCAGGCCGGCCGAGGTGACCACCGATCCGGTGCCGCCCATCGCGCGGATGATGCCGGTGTTGAGGCCCGCGTGGATCTCTTCTTTGAATCGGGAGACCAGTAGCAGGTTGTAGTCGGCGCCGACGGCCAACAAGATGATCACCGACATGGCCAGCACCATCCAGTGCAGTTCCAGGCCGATCAGGTGCTGCCAGATGAGCACGGACAGACCGAAGGATGCGCCCAGGGACAGCACCACCGTTCCGACGATGACCGCGGCGGCCACCACGCTGCGCGTGAGAATCAACATGATGATGAAGATCAGGCACAGCGAGGCGATTCCGGCGATCAGCAGGTCGTAGTTGGCGCCTTCCTGCATGTCCTTGAACATCGCCGCGGTACCGCCGAGGTAGATCTTGGACCCCTCCAGCGGGGTGCCCTTGATCGCCTCCTTGGCGGCCAGCTTGATCGGATCGACGTGCGCGACCCCTTCGGGGCTCATCGGGTCGCCCTCGTGGCTGATGATGAACCGCACGGCGTGCCCGTCGGGGGACAGGAACATTTTCATGCCGCGCTTGAAGTCGGGATTGTCGAAGGTTTCCGGCGGCAGATAGAACGAATCGTCGTTCTTGGCCTCGTCGAAGGCCTGACCCATGGCGGTGGAGTTGTCCTGCATCGCCGCCATCTGATCCTGCAGCCCGCCCTGGGTGGCCTGCATGGTCAGCATCATCGTCTTCATCGTCTTCATGGTCGCGATCATCGGCTGCATGTTCGCGATCATCACCGGGAGCAGCGCGTTCATCTTGTCCATGTCCGGCACGATCTGCTCGAAATCGGCTGTCATGGTGTCGATTCCGTCTAGCGTGTCGAACACTGACCGGATCGACCAGCACATCGGGATGTCGTAGCAGTGCGGTTCCCAGTACAGGTAGTTGCGGATCGGCCGGAAGAAATCGTCGAAATCCGAGATGTGGTCGCGGAGTTCCTTGATGTCGTCGAGCATGCCGTGCATCTTGCCGACCATGCTGTTCATCACCTCGCGCATCTGCTCCATGAGCGCGATCATCTGGTCCATCGTGTCGATGGTGATCTGCATTTCGTCGGCCTGCTTGAGCATGTCAGCCATACGGTCCTGCATGTACTTCTGATTCAGGGTCTGGGTCGTGCCCTGCATGCTGATCTGGAACGGGATCGAGGTGTGCTCGATCGGCGTTCCCTGCGGGCGGGTGATGGCCTGCACCCGGGAGACACCCGGCACACCGATGACGCGTTTGGCGATCCGCTCGATCACCAGGAAGTCCGCCGAGTTGCGCAGGTCGTGATCGCTCTCGATCAACAGCAATTCGGGGTTCATCCGGGCCGGGGAGAAATGCCGGTCGGCGGCGGCGTAGCCGGTGTTGGCCGGCAGGTCCGGCGGCAGGTACTCGCGGTCGTTGTAGTTGGTCCTGTACCCGGGCAGGGTCAGCAGGCCGACCAGCGAGACGGCGATGGTGGCGACCAGGATGGGTCCGGGCCAGCGCACCACCGCGGCACCGATCTTGCGCCACCCACGGGTGCGCATGGCGCGCTTGGGTTCCAGAGTCTTGCCGAACTTGGTGGCCACCGTGATGATCGCCGAGCCCAGGGTGAGCGCGACCAGCACCACCATGACCATGCCGATGGCCAGCGGGATGCCCAGTGACTGGAAGTAGGGCAGCCGCGTGAAGTGCAGGCAGAACGTGGCGCCGGCGATCGTCAGGCCCGAGCCCAGGATGACGTGGGCGGTGCCGTGAAACATCGTGTAGTAGGCCGACTCTCGGTCTTCACCGACACTTCTGGCCTCTTGATATCGGCCGATCAGGAAGATCGCATAGTCGGTGGAGGCCGCGATTGCCAGCATCACCAACAGGTTGGTGGCGAATGTCGAGAGCCCGATGACGTTGTAGTAGCCCAGGAAGGCCACCAGGCCGCGGGCTGCCGACAGGGACAACACCACCATGAACAGGGTGAGGAGCACCGTGACGATGGAGCGGTAGACCGACAGCAGCATGACGATGATGACTACGAACGTCAGGGCGGTGATCATCTCAAGGCTGCGGTTACCGGCGATCTCCTGATCGGCCGCCATGGCGGCCGGCCCGGTGACGTAGGCCTTGACCCCGTCCGGGGCCTTGACGCTCTGGACGATCTTCTCGGTGGCCTCGACCGATTCGTTGGCCAGGGCCTCACCCTGGTTACCGGCGGTGTAGACCTGTACGTAGGCCGACAAGCCATCGGAGCTTTGGGCGCCCGAGGCGGTCAGTGGGTCGCCCCAGAAATCCTGGATGTGCTCGATGTGCTTGTCGTCGGCCTCGAGCTTGTCGATGATCTCGTCGTAGTACTTGTGTGCGTCATCGCCCAGCGGCTTGTCGCCCTCGAGCACGACCATGACCGAGCTGTTGGACTTGAACTCCTGGAACACCTCGCCGACGCGCTTCATCGCGATCATCGACGGCGCCTCGTCCGGCGTCATCGACACCGACCGCATCTTCCCCACCTCTTCGAGCTGGGGAACGATCACGTTGAGGACACCGATGACGGCGATCCAGCCGATGATGATCGGCACTGCCAGGCGCCGGATCCACTTGGCGATCCCGCCGCGGTTCCCGTGCTCTGGTGCGGAGGCGACCGGGATCGAGTCGGTCGGGGCGTCGTAATTGCTCATGCAGATTTCACCAAGCAGAAGGTCTGGGCGTTCACGCCGTTGGAGGTTCTCTCGTCCTTGAGTTCGTCATCGACGGTGATGCGGCAGCTGATCGTGTCGCCGTTGCCCTGCGCGACGATGTTGGGGAACACCGACGGGGCGGTGGATTCCAACCGCAGCGTCCACGGCAGGGTCACCCCGTCGATGCGCTGGGGCTGAGCGTCGAGGTCGAGGTAGTTCACGTCGGCGGTGGCTCCGGGCTCACCGTAGATCTGGTACACCACGACCTTGGGGTCGAAGGGCTTGGTGTCATCGACCTTGGTGCTGGAGATGCCGGTGCCGTCGCCTGCGGCGAAGAACGTGCGAACCCGCATCACCGTGAAGCCGCCGACCAGCACCACTGCGGCGATGATCAACGGAATCCAGAACCGTCTCAACAGCTTCATATTCGCTGGTGGGCCTTTCGGAGGTCAGGTACGCGGTGACGTACCGGCTAGCTGCGCAGCTCCATCGCCACTTCGTGATCGGGTCGGTGTCGGCGGATTCCCGCCAACATCTTTCTACGTCGACGTCCGCGGGGAGTTCCCCGCCGGAATCGTCCCGGAAGGGACTGGCCGACATCTCAGAGATCAGCCGGCTGCCCGGCGCACTCAGGGCGGAGATGTCGGCGATCAACCGACACTGTTCTTCCAATGGGATGAAGGGTAGTACGCCCTCCACGCTCCACAGGGAGGTCCGGTCGGCGTCGAATCCGGCCCTGGTGAGTGCGGCCGGCCAGTTTCCGCTGATGTCGGCGGGGACGCCGTGCACGGTAGCGGTGGGGGTGGTGCCCGCCAGGGCGTCGGTCTTGACCTCGAGGATCGCGGGGTTGTCTACGACGAACACCGTGGTGCCGATGGGCCAGGGCAGTTGATAAGGACGCGGGTCCAGGTCGGACGCCAGGAAAACGACCTGTTCGAGGCCGGTTTCCGCGGCCGCCATCAGGTAGGTGTCGAGGAGGTCGGCCCGTGGCGCCAGGCATGAGCTTGGCATCAGCACTCCTCCCCGCAGATTCCTTGCCGGATGTAAAGTGAAACCTATACAGTCGGCTAACTTCAATCAAGTTAGTTTGGCTATTGACGCTGTGATCTAGACCGCGTTGGGTACGCTCAGCGCGACGAAGGGACAGGTGTGGCGAAGGCTGTTGCGCCGCGTGGCTTTGCTCGCGAACGCGTGCTGGAGGCGGCGTTGAGCCTGTTCGCCGAGCATGGAGTCAAGGGCACGTCCCTGCAGATGATCGCCGACCGGCTGGGCGTCAGCAAGGCCGCGGTCTACTACCAGTTCCACTCCAAGGACGAGATCGCGCTCGCGGTCATCCAGCCGGTCTTCGACGACATGATGCGGCTGGTCCGCATCGCCGAGGCGATGTCCACGCCCGAGGCGCGGCGGGAGGCGGCCGTCAGCGGAATGGTGGAGATGGCCGTACGGCATCGCCGCGTCACCGCGGTGTTCCACGGCGATCCCGTCATCGACGGCCTGGTGCACAGTCGAGACGAACTTCAGGACACGATCGAGCGGCTCACCGGGATCCTGCTGGGCCCCGACCCCGACACCGCCGACCGGATCTGTATGTCGGTATTGGCCGCCGGTGTCTACGGCAGCGCAACCGATCCGGTCCTCACCGATGTCAGCGACGAGGAGTTGCACCGGGTGCTCCTGGACTGCGCGCAGCGGCTGCTGCGCGCGCCGGCAACCCCCCTCGCCTCCGGTTGACGCGCCTAACCCCGAAGCGCTGACGCGAAGATCGCGGGCAACTTGCCCCACCCGGGCGCTCCGGCGAAATCCACCAGCAGCCGGCCCGTCGTCGCAGCGGTGCGGTTGTTGACGAACCACGGCGGTTTCGGCGACAACGACCACTCGCCGCGGAACACCGACCTCGGGGCGGGCCGGAACGGGCCGCGGACCACGGTGCGCTCCGGACGGTCGAGCAGAAAAGCGTTGTGCACCACTCCGGTTCCGCTCTGGATGTCATTGCGTCTGTGCCCGGGGAATGCACCCCAGGTCGCGGTCGGCGTAAGGTAGCCGACGCCGGTCCACGCGTTGATCGCGATGGTGCCGTAGCGCAGCTGCCCGACCAGGCGGTCGAACTGCTCGCCGAGGCCGGCGAGGGTGTCCGGGTGGGCGATGATGTTCACCCCGAGGGTGCCGACGAACTCGTCGTTGGCGACCCGCACCGCCTCTTCGGCGAACTGATCGTCGGGCACGTCGAGTTCGATCACGCCGAGCACCGGACCGAAATACTCGGTGCGCAACAACGCTTCGCGGTCAGCCGGATCTACCACCAGGACCCGGGCGCCGCTGGGACCCAGGTGCTGTGCGTCCGGATACGACGAATCCGCGCCGGCCACCCTGACGTCGGAGCCGGGGTAGTAGGCGGCCCGCGCCGGTGCGTCGTTGACGGCCTTGCGGATCGCCGCGATGAACTCGTCGCGCTGTGCCCAGTGCTTGGGCAGCACCACCACCTGCGCGGCCACGCAGTTGTAACCGTTGTTGTGCAACCGTTGGGTGGCAACGTGATTGGCCTGGAATTCCATATCGGCCCGGCTCCAGTTGCCGGGCAGCACGATGGTCGGCGAAACTCCGCCGAGCTCGGCGGTCATCTCCTTGTCGAGCACCGGCTCGTCGGCAGCCTTCCGCCGGGCGCCCTCATCCCCGGTGCCGAACACGATGGCGTCATACGTCAGCGCGCTGCCGGTCATGTGCACGTGGTCGACGAGCTTGTGCCGCACCAGGTATGTGCCGGCCTCGGCGTCGCCGGTCAGGATGCGTACCGCGCCGACCGCGATGAACGGAGCCAGCACCTTGGTCAGCACCGGTAGCAGCGGATCGGTGATCGGGTTGAGCTTGAGGGCCACCACGCGGTTGTTGGCGTAGAGCTCGTAGATGGTGTCCAGGGGGGCGATCGAGAAGATGTTGCCCGCGCCCAGCACCGCGCCCACGCCGTTGGTGCGCGATGGGTCGCGTTGGGCCAGGCCGGCCGACCGGATCGCCTCGGCCTTCTCGATGCCCGGCTGCAGCCACACCTCGGCGCTGAACCCGGACAGCAGCAGCTGGTCGAAGGTGTTGAGCGGCAAGGCCTTTACCGTCGTCCGGCCGCCCGAGGCGTAGCCGAACTCGGCCCCGTCGAGCGGGCTGCGCCCTGCTTCCAGCTTGGCCAGGCTCTCCGACAGTGCGGCCAGCCCGGCCACCAGAGAGTATGGCCCGGACATCCACTCCTCGCCGACCAGCGGGGAGGCGGGATCAAGTTCTTTGATGCCGACTGCGGCGTCGACCCACTCGGAGGCGTGGCGTACCGCCAGGGCGCGGACCTCGTCGAGCAGTCCGCGCCGGGCCGCCAATGACAGGGAAGCCCAGGTCTTTTCGCCTTCGACGAGTTCTTCGAGGGCCTCGTCGATCTGCGTTTCGGTCATGTCAGCTCGCGCTCTTGTCGAATTGCACCAGTGCGTCGTGGTGGTTGTGGGCATACGGGGCCGGGCCTTCGCCCGACTCCCGTTTGGCCACAATCGCAGCGTACTGCTCGAACGGTGTGGTCCGGCTCCATTTGGCCCTGGCTTCGGCCGGGCTGTAGGTGACGGTGTTCTTGGCCGGAATGCCCATCAGGGCAGGGCCGACGACAGGGGTGGTGTGTGGCGTTGTCAGGTCCAGCATCGCCAGTTCCAACCGCGGATTGGCGGCGATCGCCTTGAGGAAGGGACGTACCAGCGCGCGGGCCGCGATATCGGCGATCCGGTTCTGGGGGATGCCGCCCAACCGTCGCATCCACTGCGGCATGGTGGCGATGATCGCGGCGCGCATCGGGATGTTGAACGCCTTGCGCAGCCAGCGCGGCATCCGCTCGGGCAGGATGTGATAGCCCAGGTCGGCCAGGTAGTCCATCATCCGCTGGGCCACCTCGGATCCGACGAGATCGGGCCGGAAATCCTCGAAGTACTGGCGGATGCCCTCGCGGGTGCGCGGAACGTCGTCGGGATTGATGGTCTGGAACTCCGCTGCCCGCGCGCATTCCTCCCAGTACTGGCTCTCCTCGGCAGCCGAGAGCTTGCCCGGGCCGAACATCTCGTAGCTGTAGAGGATCGAGTGCCACGCGGTGAGATGGATCCACAGCTGCGAGTGCGGATCGTTGGCGTCGAACGGCCGTTTGGTGATCGGCTCGGTACCGATGGCCTTCGAGTGGATCTTGACCAGGATCTCTGAGGCATCCAGGACCGATTCGGCGTCGCCGAAGGCCACCAGGGCGAAGTACTGCATGGTCCGGTCATAGCGCAATCGAGTGCGTGCGTAGACCTGCCCGGTGGCATCGACCGCGGCGGCCAGGAACGGGTCGAGGTGCTCGATGGTGACCGCCCGGGAGAAGCCGATCAGCAGCGAGGTCGGGTAGCTCCACACCTTCCAGGTGACTGAATCCGGACCGAAGAAGCCATAGTCCTCGGCGGGCGCCAAAGGTTCGGCGACCGCCGGCAGGCCTGCTGCGGTGCGCACTGCGCTCAACGCGTTCATCTGCCTCGTTCCCTTCGAAATCAAGTGGTACAAGCTGTACCAGTTACAGTGAATGGTACGACATGTACCACTCGATTGGCTAGGGTGTATCTGTGGAACCAGTCGTGAGGCGCGGTCGATGGGCAGGCCAGCGGGAACGGCGGCGGGCCGAGTTCGTCGACGCCGCGCTGGCCGCGATCGCCGAACACGGACCCCAGGCGTCGACCGAACAGATCGCCGCCCACGTCGGCGTCACCCGCACCAAGCTCTACCGGCACTTCGCCGGCGCCGCCGATCTACAACGGGCCATCGCGCAACGGGCGGCCGAGATGCTCACCACCGAACTCGCACCCCTGTGGACGCCGCACGGCTCGATGGCCCAGATCATCGAGGCCAGCGTGGGCGCCCATGTGCGATTCCTCGTCGAGCATCGCAATCTGTACCGCTACCTGGCGCGGTGCTCACTCGGCGAGGACGGCTCGGCACCCGATGCCATCGCTGACATCAGGCTGACCATCGGGACCCAGCTCGGTGTGCTGTTCACGGTGTACCTCAACGCTTTTGGCGTCGACACCGACCCGCAACCGCTGGCCTTCGCCATCGTCGGGCTGGTCGAATCGACCACCGGCCGGTGGCTCGATCAACCCGGGTCGACGGCGCAGGACCGGCTGGTGGCCGACCTGGTCCGGTGGATCTGGCTGCTGGTCGACGACACCCTGCGCGCCGGCGGGGTATACGTGGACAGCGCCGAGCCGCTACCCACCCCCGAGGTGATCGCCGCGCAGGCCGAGGCCTACCGCGACCCCCACCGCGTCACCGCCTGATCCGTCGCACCGCGAGCACGCCTGGCGGCCGACGGACACACGGCCGCGGGTGCCGGGGTTACCAGCGGCAGACGTCGGGGCCCGAACCTGAGTCGACGGCGCGGAAGGCGAGCAGATGCCGCTGCCACCACGGCAGCGGTGCTGCCAGCACGGGATCGTTCGTGGCGTCGTCGACCACCTGCGGTGGCCCGTCGTGCAGATAGGCGATGCGGACGCCGGTCAGCCCGGCGTCCCGCCACAGTGCAACAGTGCGCCGCAACTCGAGCCAGGGAATGCGGACCGGAGGGTCCTCGGACAGCCAACGGGTTTGCCGCCGAAGGGAAGTCGTGTCGCCCGCATACCGGGGCAACTCCAGCCCCACCACGGTGACGGTGTCACGCAGGTAACCCGTCAGCTCGAGGCCGGTGACGCCGGGCAACAGGTGATTGGTGCTGCCGTCTTCGGTGTGCAGGTTGCTGAACATCGAGAAATTCGCGACCGTCTTGAGCCCCACGTAAGGCGTGGCGCCGTTGGCGAACGCCAGCAACGGCGCAAGGAGCAGCACCAGGGGACGCAACCGCCAGGCTGGGGTGGGGACGCCGGCGGCCTGCGCGCCGCGGTAGCCGCGCAGCATTACGACCATGAACGGGAGCACGGCGATGTACCAGGTCAGGACGAACAAGGTGTGCCACGGCAGACCGATCGGGCTGCTCGGCGATTCGGCCGAACTCGACACCACGCTCAGCAGCACGTGGCCCGCGAAGCCTGTGAGCGCGACGTATCGCAGGGCGGTGCTTCGGGCCGCCGGGGTGGTGAACGACTCGGCCGGAACCAACAGCACATAGACCGCGAACACGATCGTGGCGAAGTCATAGAACGAGGACAGCGCCAGTATCGAGTGAAAGACCACACCGATCGCAACGCCCCAGAAACGCAGGCGCGGCACCGCCAGCAACACCAGGATGACGGCCTCGATCACCACGGCCACGATGGCGACCAACTGCCCGACGGTCGGACCCGGCACCACGTCGTCGAAGCCGTTGAGCCAGAAAATCTGGCCGAACAGTTCGCCGCCGCACGACGTTGCCTGGGAAAAGTAGGCGGTGTTCAGCTTGTCGAACACCGTGAACAGATAGACCACGAGCAACACCAGTCCGACCGGGGTGCGCGCAGTGTCCAGCCAGCGCACGACGAAGCGCTCGGGTACCCCGGGCCGGTTCCGGATGGCCCACGACCACACGGCCGAGGTGCCCAGCGCGACGGCGATCAGCAAGCTCAGCACCAGATGGTTTGACGCGGCGGGCAGATTCAGCACGGCTACGGTGGCCCCGGCCGCCACCGCCAGGCCGGCGGCCGGAACCGAGCCCGGAAAGAGCAGTGCGGGTAGTCCGGCCAGTAACGCCGGCGCCACCGCGAGGGGTTGGCTGTCGGAGTAATGGAAGGCCAACGCCATCGCGAACAGCGTTGCGAACCAGCCGAGTTGCTGCCGTGCGCCGGTGGGGTCATCTGTTCGCGCGTTGCTGCGCCACCGCATTGAGATGACTGTACTTGGCGCCCGTGACGGCCTGCCCGCGGCGGCCGCCATCATCGGGTTTGCGGCGTAATCTGAGAAGTGATGGATGGGGGCGGCATGGCCCAAACGCCTTGCCGGGTAACGGAAAGGATAAGAAATGAGTACAGTCCATTCATCAATCGACCTACACCCGGACATCATGGCCCTACGGGCGGGCTATGACCGTGTCGCAGAGTCGATGGCCGCGCAGGTCACCTTTGGCCTGACGTTGCTGACGGCAATGTACGTCGCGCTGTCACCCTGGATCGTCGGCTTCGACGCCTTCAACAGGCTCACGGTCAACGATCTGATCGTCGGAGGGGCGATCGCGTTCCTGTCAATGTGTTTCAGCTTCGCGCTGGACCGTGCCCACGGCATGACCTGGACACTGCCGATCTTCGGTGTGTGGCTGATCATCTCGCCGTGGGTGTTTGTCAGCGGACCGACTGCCGGCATGATCTGGTCGCATGTGATCAGCGGTGCGCTCGTGATGGTGCTGGGCTTCAACGCGATGTACTTCGGGATGCGGGTGCGCAATTCGGAAGTGGCGCACACCTAACCGCCAGTAGACGCGGCTGACGTGCCAGCCGGTTGTCCGGCTGGAGGGGACACCTGTGCCGGGACCTGGCCCGCCGGCGGCGTCATGCATCGATTCACGCCCCGGGCCGGGTTTTGCGCCATATCCTGGGCAATCGCAGGACTTCATACGACGGCGATGGTGGGCGCGAACTGCTGAGATGAAGCTGGCGGGGCGGGAAGAAGAGCTGGCGACGATCCGTCGCTGCCTTGGTGGGCCGGGAACCCACCACGGCGTGGTGATCGTCGGCAGCGCCGGCGTCGGCAAGACCCGGTTGGCCCGCGAAGCCCTCGGCCACGCCGCGGCGTCCGGGCACCGCACCAATTGGTTCGTCGGCACCGAATCCGCGCGAGCCATCCCACTCGGGGCGTTCACCGGATCCCTCAGCCAGAGCATGTGCGATCCGCTGCCCGACGTGCGGCGCGTGATCGATTCCTTCGTGGCGCAGCAGCGCATGGGCAAGGTCGTCATCGGCATCGACGACGCCCACCTGCTCGATCCACTGTCCGCACACGTCGTACACCAGCTGGCCCAGACACAGGGAGTGCGTCTGGTGGTCACCGCGCGTTCGGGCAGGCCGGAACCCGACGCGGTGACCGCCTTGTGGAAGGACAGTCTGCTCGACCGGATCGACCTCGAACCGCTGTCTGCCACCGCGGCCTGCGCTCTGCTCGAGATGGCGGTCGCCGGGCCGGTGGACAGCCGCAGTACGCGCCGGTTCTGGAAGCTCACCGGAGGCAACGCGCTGTACCTGCTGCAGTTGGTGAAAGACCAGATCGCTGCCGGGCGGATGCGCAAATCCGCCGGGGTGTGGATGTGGGACGGCGACGTGGCCGTGTCCCAGAGCATCACCGACATGGTCGGGCGACGGTTGGGTGAACTCGAACCCGGCATGGCGCTGGTGCTCGACATGTTGTCGCAGTGCGAGCCGCTGGGCGTCGACGTCCTGCTCGACCTGGTCGAGCAGGAAGATCTCGAAGCCGCCGAGCAGATGCACCTGATCACCGTCGAACGTGCCGGCCGCAGTCTGATGGCCACCCTGGCGCATCCGCTGTACGGCGAGTTGCGCCGGGCCACCGCCGGTGAGATGCACCTGTCGAGAATCCGTGGGAAGCTCGCGCACCGGCTGGCTTCGGAGCCCGATGAGGACATGCGCGCCACGGTGCGCCGGGCCCTGCTGGCGCTGAACTCCGACCTGCCACCGGACCCGGGGCTGTATCTGACGGCGGCGAGGTGCGCCGCGGTCCTCCTCGATCCCGATGCCGCGAACCGTTTCGCCGCTGCCGCAGCTGAATGCGGTGCACCCGAGGCGGCGCCGATGCAGGCGATGACGCTGCTCCTGCTGAGCCGGGGCGACGAGGCCGAGGCGGTCCTGCGCGAGATCAGCGCCGACGGCGCGCCGGACAGCCACCACTGGGCGACGGTGCGGGCGGCCAATCTGGCCTGGATGCTGAGCCGGCCACTCGACGCCCGCCTGATCTTGGAAAAGCTTTCCGGCACAGCTGAATCCGACCAGCAACGGATGGAGCGCCTGGCCATCGAGGCCTGCGTCGATGCCGTGCTCGGCCACTGCGTGAGTGCGGAGGAAAAAGCCAGAGTCGCCCTGGATTCCGGTGGGTTACCCGATTTGCACGCCATGATGGCCTCGATCGCGTTGATGATGGCCTTCGGCGCGCTCGGGCACGTCGATGAGATCAACACACTCGCCGAGCAGGCCATCGAAAGGGCCAACACCTCGTTCGAGTCCTCACCCATGCGATTCTGGTTCGGCGCCGTCCACGGCCGCGCCTGCCGGCTGACCGGGCGCATCGACGACGTGACGGCGATGGCGGCCCGGCTGGACGAGTCGGCGCGCGACGTGCCGGGCCTCGTGTACGCCAACCTCGCTCATCTGCTCGGCCACGCCGAACTGGTCCGCGCCGATCTGGCCGCTGCCGTCAAACACCTGCATGAGGCCTATGCCGGTGCTGAAACGCATGAGATAACAACAGGTTTGCGTATCGCCAGCTGTTTCGCGCTGGCCGAGGCGTACGCGAAACTCGGCCAGGCCGCCGCGGCAACCGAAGCGCTGGCCGGCGTAGGACAGTGCGTGCCCGAGGAGTATGTGTTCATGGGTACCGCGATGTCGGTGGCCACCGGGTGGACGCTGGCGGCCGGTGGCGCGCTGACCGACGCGATCGACGTGGTGCGCGAAGCGGGCCGGGTTGCGGCGCAGCGTGAACAGCCCACCCATGAACTGCTGTGCCTGCAGACGGCCGCGCAGTGGGGTGACACGGCCGGGGCGGCGCGCGCCCGCGAACTCGCGGACACACTGAAGCTACCCCTGGCTGAAACCGTGGCTCGTCATGTCGAGGCACTGGCGGCCGATGACGGTGCCGGATTGCTCGCTGCCGCAGAGGGTTACCGGGCGATCGGTGACCGGGCCACAGCCGCCGACGCCACCGCGCAGGCCGCGGTGGCGTTCGGTCGCCGTGGTCAGGGCAAGCGCAGTGCCTATGCGGCCGCCGTGGCGCAGGCGGGCGCCGACGAATGCGGTGGGCTGTGCACACCGGCACTGCGCAATCCGGCCGGGCAGCCGCTGACCGGAAGACAGCGTGAGATCGTCGAACTGGTAGTAGCGGGCCTGAGCAACAAGCAGATCGCCGAGCGCCTGGTGATGTCGGTGCGCAGCGTCGAAGGTCACCTCTACCGGGCCTGTCAGCGGGTGGGCGCAAGCTCACGCGAACAACTCGCCGCCATCATCCGTCGCGGTCCGAAGGGGCCGGCATGACGTGCCGGCGCAGCACGTCGGCGGCCTCGGTCTGGTAGGCATGCTCGGCCCAGGCCTGCGGGGTCGAGCCGAAGCGCCGGTCGGTGATGGTCGGGTCGGCACCGGCGTCGAGCAGACGCCGGATCAGGTCGAGGTCGCCCGCCCAGGCGGCCTGGTGTAGGGCCGTGGCGCCTTCGTCGTCGAGAGTGTTCGGATCGTCCGGAAACAGCGGTGTGACAACGTCTACCCCGGCTACGTCGATTCCGTGTCTGGCGAGTAGGTCCAGCCGATCGGTGAATCCGTGCTCGGCGGCCCAGCTGACCTGGCGACGCCACATCTCGTCACGTGACTCCATGGCTTTGCCGAGGCGCCGCTCCCACGGGCTCGGCCCGGCGGTGGACAGCCCGTGCGCGAACAGCAGTTCCAGGTGCGAATCGTCGGCGCGAAACATCCTGTTGTACAGCGTCTGCTGGTCGGCCGGATGCGCGCCGCTGTTCAACAGCAAGGTGGCCAGTTCAGGTGCGAATGGATGACGAGGCTGACGCCGTGGCCCTTGCTCACCCTCGCCGAACACGCCTGTCAGCACCGTGAAGGGCGTCGACAGCCCGCACCAGAGGTAGCCGGCATTCGGGTCGGCGCCGGCGTCGAGCAGCAGCGTCGCGGCTGCGAGGGCCTCGTCGGCGGTGCGACCCGACGGAACTCGCGAATAGCACAGGTACATCAGCGGAACCCAGCCGAACGGCCCGCCGGCAGTGTTCGCCGGTGCGGGCCGGCTGGTCAGGTGACGGGCCAGCGCCGCAGGGTCAGCGGCTGACGCGGCGGCCCAGATGTGGCGGTTGACGATGTCGGGTTCTGCCGCCAGCAGGGTCGCGGCGGAGTCCCACCGTGGTGGTGCGTCGGTTTCGTTGTAGCGCAACGATGCCCACGAGCAGAACCGGTCCGCGGAGTGCAGCGCGTCCTCGTCGAGTGCGCCGGGATCGACGCTGAGCTCGGCCGCATCCCGGAGATAGTGCACGAGCCTGGGCCAGCTGCTGAAACCGTAGTCACGGGCCACGGCGAACTGGGCTTCGTGTAGTGGGATCCGGTTCGTCCGTTGCAGCGCGCGGGCTTCGGCGCGCAGGTGGTCGATCGAGGGATTGCTCGGTAGACGGCTGGCCATGGCGGCCTCCTCTCAGACGCCCGCGTCCGCGAATCGGGCTGAGAAGAGGTCGGTCACAGGGCAACTCAGTGTGCAGGGAGGCTTGGCCCCTTCGAGCGGACGTCGGGCGTTCCTGCACGCCCGACGCCACTCTACCGGCCGATTCCCCTACTGGCAGACAGCGCCGACGGCGGCCGACTGGACCAGCTTGGTGTACTTGGCCAGCACGCCGGTGGTGTAGGTCGGGGGAAGCGGCTGCCAGCCGTCCTTGCGGCCGGCGAGCTCGGCCTCGTCGACCAGGATGTCGAGCGTGCCGTTGGCGACGTCGAGCCGGATCCGGTCACCGTCGCGCACGAACGCGATGGGCCCGCCGTCGACGGCCTCCGGGGCGATATGCCCGACGCACAGGCCCGTCGTACCACCGGAGAACCGGCCGTCAGTCATCAGCAGCACGTCCTTGCCCAGCCCGGCGCCCTTGATGGCGCCGGTGATGGCCAGCATCTCGCGCATGCCCGGGCCGCCCTTGGGGCCCTCGTAGCGGATCACCACGACGTCGCCGTGGGTGATGGTGCCGTCCTCCAGCGCGTCCAACGCGGCCCGCTCGCGCTCGAAAACCCTTGCCGTGCCCTCGAACACGTCGGACTCGAACCCTGCGGACTTCACCACGGCGCCCTCGGGGGCCAGTGACCCGTGCAGGATCGTGATGCCGCCGGTCGGGTGGATCGGGTTGTTCATCGCCCGCAGCACCTTGCCGTCCGGGTCCGGGGGAGCGATGTGGGCGAGGTTCTCGGCCATGGTCTTGCCGGTGACCGTCAGGCAGTCGCCGTGCAGCAGGCCGGCATCCAGCAGCGCGCGCATGACCACCGGCACGCCACCGATCTCGTCGACGTCCTTCATCACGTGGCGGCCGAATGGCTTCACGTCGGCCAGGTGCGGCACCTTGTCGCCGATTCGGGTGAAGTCGGCAAGCGTCAGCTCGACCTCGGCCTCACGGGCGATCGCCAGCAGGTGCAACACGGCATTGGTGGATCCGCCGAACGCCATCACCACGGCGATGGCGTTCTCGAAGGCCTTCTTCGTGAGAATGTCGCGTGCGGTGATGCCGCGGCGCAGCATCTCGACGACCGCCTCACCCGACCGACGGGCGAACTCGCCGCGACGCTTGTCCACCGCCACCGGAGATGCGCTGCCCGGCAACGACATGCCGAGTGCCTCGGCTGCCGAGGCCATGGTGTTGGCGGTGTACATGCCGCCGCAGGCGCCCTCACCCGGGCAGATCGCCCGCTCGATGATGTCGACGTCCTCGCGCGACATCAGCCCGCGCACACACGCGCCGACCGCCTCGAAGGCGTCGATGATCGTGACTTCCTTCTCGGTGCCGTCGGTGAGCTTGGCGACGCCCGGCATGATCGAGCCGTTGTAGAAGAACACCGAGGCCAGGTTCAGCCGGGCCGCGGCCATCAGCATGCCGGGGATCGACTTGTCGCAGCCGGCCAGCAGCACGGTGCCGTCCAGGCGCTCGGCCTGCACCACGGTTTCCACGCTGTCGGCGATCACCTCACGGGAGACCAGCGAGAAGTGCATGCCTTCGTGGCCCATCGAGATGCCGTCGGACACCGAGATCGTGCCGAACTCCAGCGGGTATCCGCCGGCCTCGTGCACGCCGGCCTTGACGTCCTGGGCCAGGCGCTGCAGCGACATGTTGCACGGCGTGATCTCGTTCCACGACGACCCGACGCCGATCTGGGGTTTGACCCAGTCGTCGTCGCCCATCCCTACCGCGCGGAGCATTCCGCGGGCAGCGGCCTTCTCCAGGCCGTCGGTGACGTCGCGGCTGCGGGGCTTGATATCGGGCTGGTCGGAGGGAGACATGCAGGTAAGTATGCCTCCCGGTTAGTTAGCCGCCCAAATTCTTTCTTATACCCCGGTGGGGTACCCGTATACTGGGGGCATGGACGCGGCTGACAACTCGGGTGCACACGGCTACTCGGCGCAGAAGGACAACTACGCCAAACGGCTGCGCCGGATCGAAGGTCAGGTCCGGGGCATCGCCAAGATGATCGAGGAGGACAAGTACTGCATCGACGTCCTCACCCAGATCAGTGCCGTCAACAGCGCGCTGCAGTCGGTCGCGCTCGGCCTGCTCGACGAGCACCTCGGCCATTGCGTGACGCAGGCGGTGTCCGAAGGTGGGGATCAAGCCGAGGCCAAGCTGGCCGAGGCGTCGGCCGCGATCGCCCGCCTCGTTCGCTCCTAGTCGCCCAGCGCCTGCTCGATGCGTTCGACCTTCGCGGTCAATTGCCCGGTGTAGCCGGGACGGATATCGGCCTTCAACATCAGGCTGACGCGCGGGGACACCGCGGCCACCACTTCCACGGCCTGCTTCACCACGGCCATCACCTCGTCCCATTCACCCTCGATGTTGGTGAACATGGCATTGGTCTCGTTGGGCAGGCCCGAAGCCCGCACCACCCGCACCGCTTCGGCTACCGCGGCGCCGACGCTTCCGGTTTCATCTCCGCCCGTCGGGCTGATGCTGAACGCGACTATCACGGAATCGATTGTGCGCTCGCGTTCGTAACGTTGTGGCGGCCAGAGCGCCGAAATCCCGCCATGGCGTTACGAACGCGGGCTCACGAGGTCGAACTCTGCCTTGTGCTTGCTTGCAACCATTGCGCATCCGCACGGTTCGGCAACCACGCACCGCAACGATATGGCGCTACCGTGGCATTTCAGCATGACCTTCAGCGTCACCGGCGAATCGCTTTCCGCCCCCACCAGCCCGTGGACACCACGTGTTGCCACGCAACTCGCCGTGCTCGCCGCGGCGGCGTTCGTCTATGTCACCGCAGAGATGCTCCCGGTCGGTGCGCTGCCGGCGATCGCCACCGATCTTCAGGTGAGTGAGGGCCTGGTCGCAACCTTGATGGCCAGCTATGCCCTGGTCGCCGCCTTGACCACGGTCGCCCTGGTGCGCCTCACGGCGCGCTGGCCACGACGCCGGACGTTGGTCGCCACCTTGGTGTGCCTGACGGTCTCCCAGGTGGTCTCGGCGCTCGCACCGAACTTCGCGGTACTGGCCGGCGGGCGCGTGCTGTGCGCGCTGGCCCATGGGCTGATGTGGTCGGTGATCGCGCCGATCGGGGCCCGTCTGGTACCGGCCAGCCACGCAGGCAGGGCGACCGCGGCGGTGTATGTGGGCACCGGGCTGGCGCTGGTGGTGGGCAATCCACTGGCCGCGGCGCTGAGCACGATGTGGGGTTGGCGGCCTGCCGTGGCGGCCATCGCCGCGGCTGCGGCCGTGGTGGCCGTGGCCGCCTGGACGATGCTGCCGCCGCTCACGCCCGTCACCGGCCTCACACCGGAGGCCGGGACCCGGCACCACCACCTGCGAAACCGCCGGCTGCTCGTCTTGTCGGCGCTGACCCTCATCGGTGTCACCGGGCACTTCATCGCCTTCACCTTCATCGTGGTGATCATCCGGGACGTGGTCGGGATACACGGACCGCACCTGGCATGGCTGCTGGCGGCCTTCGGGGTCGCCGGGCTGGGCGGGATGGCCGCCATGGCCCGGCCCCTGGACCTGTGGCCGAAAGCCTCGGTGGTGGGCTGTCTGGGCGCGCTGGCGGCTGCGCTGGTCATCTTGACGCTGCTGGCCGTCGAATCGTGGCCCGGCCGGGCCGCGGTGGTGCTGGGTGCGGCCGCGGTGGTGGTGTGGGGCGCGGCGTCGACGGCTTTGCCGCCGATGCTGCAGGCATCGGCGATGCGCACGTCACCGGAAGACCCCGATGGGGCCTCCGGCCGGTACGTCGCGGCCTTTCAGGTCGGCATCATGGGCGGTGCGCTCATCGGTGGCGGCATCTACGACTACGGCGGGGCCGCCCCGACCCTGGGCGCCGCTGCGGTGCTGATCATCGTCGCCATGAGCGGTGTCGCGGCGACTCGTGGCGTCTTCACAGTTTCCTGCGCCACCGCCGAAAAGTAACGCGAGCATGCTCACAGTCGATAAACAGCGCAGTTCAGCGCCGTGCAATCGGTGGTTGTCGGGGGTCGACGGCTTCTCGCGACAGTAGCTGGTCATTGCGCTGTGAGACACTGGAGCGAGTTGTGCTGTCTGGAGGTTACTCATGCCGAAATCGGCAAAACGTCGACTGATCACCATGTTCATGGCCGCCGGAGTGGTCGGTGCAATGGTGCTCAGCCCATCCGCCTACGCGGACCCCGAGGTGCCGCCAGCACCCGTCGACCCCGTAGTCCCAGGCCCCCCGCCGGGCGCGTACATCCCGCCGCTGCCGGCCGATCCGGCGGCTCCGGATGCCGCCGCTCCGGGTGCACCGACGACGCCCGCGCCGATCATCAACTACGGCTCCCCGACCGTTCCGTTCACCGAGGGCGACGCGCCCGGGCAGAACTCCACGCCGTTCACCGGTGAGGCACCGTTCGTGCCGCCGTCGTTCAACCCGGTCAACGGGTCCATGGTGGGTGTGGCCAAGCCCATCTACATCAACTTCCAACGGCCGATCGCGAACCGCCAGATGGCCCAGGACGCCATCCGGATCACCTCAAACCCGCCGGTGGCCGGCCGCTTCTACTGGGTCACCGACACCCAGTTGCGCTGGCGCCCGCAGGACTTCTGGCCGTCCAACACGGTGGTGAACATCGACGCGGCCGGCACGAAGTCGAGCTTCCGGGTGGGCGACTACCTGGTGGCCACCGTCGATGACAAGACCCACCAGATGGAGATCATGCGTAACGGGAAGCTGGAGAAGACCTTCCCGGTGTCGATGGGCAAGCCCGACGGCAAGCATGAGACCAAGAACGGCACCTATTACGTGCTGGAGAAGTTCCCCGACATCGTCATGGATTCCTCGACCTACGGTGTGCCGGTGGACTCCAAGGAGGGCTACAAGCTCAAGGTGAAGGATGCCGTCCGCATCGACAACAGCGGCATCTTCGTACACAGCGCCCCGTGGTCGGTCGCCCAGCAGGGCAAGACCAACGTCAGCCACGGTTGCATCAACCTCAGCGCCGAGAACGCCAAGTGGTTCTACGACAACTTCGGCAGCGGCGACCCGGTGGTGATCAAGAACACCGGTGGAGGCTGGTACAACACGCCGGACGGTGCCTCCGACTGGCAGATGTTCTAGACGAACGTTCGATACAACAAAACCCCTGCCCGTCGGCAGGGGTTTTGTTGTGTCCGGGGCTAGTTCCAGATCCGGACCCGCTGGCCCGGTTCCAGGTACAGCTCGTCGGTCTCGGCCACCTCGAACGCCTCGTAGAACGAGTCGATGTTGCGGATGACGCCGTTGCAGCGGAACTCCGGCGGCGAGTGCGGGTCCACCGCCAGCCGCCGGATCGCCTCGGCCTCACGAGATTTCGTCCGCCACACCTGCGCCCAACCGAAGTAGACGCGCTGCACGCCGGTCAGGCCGTCGATCACCGGCGCTTCTTCGCCCTTCAACGAAAGTTGATAGGCGAGCAGGGCGATGGACAACCCGCCGAGGTCGCCGATGTTCTCCCCGACCGTGAACGCGCCGTTCACATGGTGTGAGCCGTCCAGCCCACGCGGGGTGAACTTCTCGTACTGATCGATCAAAGCCTTTGTCCTGACCCCGAATTCGGCACGATCCGCATCGGTCCACCAGTCCACCAGGTTGCCGTCACCGTCGTACTTGGCGCCCTGGTCGTCGAAGCCATGGCCGATCTCATGCCCGATCACCGCACCGATACCGCCGTAGTTGGCCGCGTCGTCGGCCTCGGCATCGAAGAACGGGGGTTGCAGAATGGCTGCGGGAAAGACGATTTCGTTCATGCCCGGGTTGTAGTAGGCGTTGACGGTCTGGGGCGTCATGAACCATTCGTCGCGGTCCACCGGACCGCCCAGCTTGGCCAGCTCGCGGTCGGAGTTCACCACATGGCCACGTCGGTAGTTGCCGTACAGGTCGTCCCGCTCGACCACCAGCGCCGAGTAGTCCCGCCAGCGGGCCGGATAGCCGATCTTGGGGGTGAACTTGTCGAGCTTCACCAGCGCCTTGGCCCTGGTCTCCGGCGTCATCCAGTCCAGATCGTCGATGCTGACCCGGTAGGCCTCGCGCAGGTTGGCCACCAACTCGTCCATCCGGGCCTTGGCCTCGGGCGGAAAGTACTTCGCGACATACAACTTGCCCAGGGCATCACCCATCAGGCCCTCCACCAGGGAGACGCCGCGCTTCCACCGGTCCCGGTTCTGTTCGGTGCCACTCAGTGTGCGGCCGTAGAAGTCGAAGTTCTCGGCCACCAGCTCATCGGTGAGCAGCCCGGCGCGCGAATGGATGACACGCCAGCGCGTCCAGGCCTTCCAATCCTCGAGATCTTCGCTCGCCCACAGCGCGGCGAACGCCGTCACATAGTCAGGCTGGCGCAGCACCAGCTCCGAGACCTTCTCGGGGGTGGTGCCGAGCGCACCGAGCCACCCGGCCCAGTCGAACCCGGGGGCATCGCCCGACAGGTCGGCGAACGTGCGCAGGTTGTAGGTGAGGTCGGCGTCGCGGCGCTTGACCACATCCCAGTGCGCGGCGGCCAGTTTGGATTCCAGCGCCACGATCCGGGCCGCGATGTCGGCGGGATCACCGGCCCCGTCTCCGTACACGAGCGCGAACATCCGGGCGATGTGACCGGGGTAGGCGGCCAGGATCTCGGCGTGCTGCTCGTCGCGGTAATAGGACTCGTCTGGCAACCCGAGGCCGGACTGGCTCATGTGCAGCAGGTAGCGCGTCGAATCCTTGGAGTCGGTGTCGACGTACACCCCCGCTCCGCCGGACACCCCGGTGCGCTCCAGCCCGCCCAGTACCGAGGCCAGCGCATCACTGTCGGCGGCGCCGTCGATCAGGGCGAGCTCGGCCAGCAGTGGCGCCAGGCCACGTGTGGCGATGGTCTGCTCGTCCATGAAGCTGGCGTACAGATCACCGATGCGCTGCTCGTCGGTGCCGGCCGCAGCGCCGGAAGCCGCCGCTTGCGTGATCAGATCGCGGATCTGTTCCTCGGCGCGGTCATGCAGCAACCGGAAGGCGCCGTCGGTGGCTCGGTCGGCGGGAATCTCGTAGTCGGTCAACCAACGGCCGTTGACGTGGCCGAACAGGTCGTCTTGCGGGCGGGCCTGCGGGTCGACATGGTTCAGGTCGATACCCGACTTGATCGCTTCTACCGTCACCCCGACATTCTTCCAGAAGGCCGCGGGTGCGCTGGGCGGGTTTCGCTGCCGGTACCCTCACGGCCATGCCTGAGGCGCCGAGCAAGGACAGCAAGGACAGCACAGCCGATCACTCCGACGGTGTCCTCACCGGCTTCGGCTTCGCCTCGGCCGTCGCCGGCGTGATCGCCGTCGTAGCGGTGGTCCTGGGCGCCATGGTGTGGACCGGCCATCACAGCGAGTCCGACGAGCGGGCCTACCAGACCCGGGTGCTGCGGACGGCCGCCGACTGGACCAACATCCTGATCAACATCAACAAGGACTCCGTCGAGGCGGGTATGCAGAAGCTGCGCGAGGGCACCGTCGGCCAGCTCAACTCCGACTTCGACGCGGCCGTGCAGCCCTACCGCGACCTGGTGCAGCGGCTGCAGGCCCGCACCACCGGCCAGATCGACTCGGTGGCCATCGAGTCGCTCTATCACCCGCCGCCAGGTCCGGACGGCCGCCCGATGCCGGAGCCCCAGCCCGAGCTGACCGGGATGGTTTCGCGCACCGACACCGTGCTGGTGGTGGCCACCTCCGTCAGCGAGAACGCCGGCACCGACAAGCCCCAGACCGTGCGCTGGACCCTGCGGGTGGACGTGTCCGACGTCGACGGCACCCTGATGATCTCGCGGTTGGAGCCGATCCGATGAGAAACCGGTTGCGGGTCCTCGCTTTTGACGTCGCCGCCCCGTTGGCAGCGATTGCGGCGCTGGCGTACATCGGCCTTGCCTTGGCCTGGCCGCTGTGGTGGGTCTCGCTGTGCTCGGTGCTGTGCCTGCTGATCGTGCAGGGCGTCATCGTCAACGTCGTGCTGGCGCGTCGCGACGGCGTGACCGTGGGCACCGACGACGACGGCCCCGGGCTGCGGCTCGCGGTCGCCGGTGTGGCCGCGGCCGCCGTGGTGGCCGCGGTGACGGTGGGGTACCTGCGCTGGACCGTGCCCGATCGCGCATTCAACGACGACCGCGACGAGGTGGTGCGGATCGCCAGCAGCGTCTCGGAGGCCACCGCCACCTTCAGTCCGCAGAGCCCGACCGCCTCGATCGACCGCGCGACAGCGATGATGTCGCCGCAGCAGGCCGAGCAGTTCAAGAACGAATTCGCCAACGTGGCAAAGGAATTGGCGAGTAAGAACGTATCGGCCACCGCCTCCACCGTCTCGGCGGGGGTGGAGGCGCTGGGTCCGCAGGTGGCCAGTGTGGCCGTCGTCCTGCGCGGCACTCAGAGCGCGCCCGGCAAACCCACGGACAACGCGGTGATGGCACTGCGGGTGGCACTGAGCAAGACCGACGGGCGCTGGCTCGTCGACAACGTCACGCCCTTGCACTCACGCTGAGCGCAGGCGACTACTTCGCGGAGCGCTGCGCGGCGAGCTTCGCGAACCGGTCCGAGAGCCGTTGCATGCGCAGCAGCAGCGAGGCGGGCGGGCTGACGGTGCCCTCCAGGTAGTCGGCGAAGGACTCGTTGGACACCCCGCAGCGCGAAGCGAATTCGGGTGCCTGCAGTTCGGAGCGGCGCAGCATGGCCTGGATCTGGTGGGCGACCTCGGCGCGCTCGGTGGCCTCGAGGTGCTCACGGGTGCGCACCAGGACCTCCGACAGTGCCTTGGACACGCCGTAGGGGCGGGCGGTCTGCAGCACCTCCTCGACCTGGCGGGCGGTGCGGCCGTACGGATCACGCTTGATCGCGGCGACGATGCGTTGCCAGACCGCCATGTCGTCGGTCTCCAAGGCCGCGCGGATCGCCGCGGTCGGCCAGTACTCGACCGGCCGGTCGTCGAATGAGGGTTGACGCTGCTGCGGCGCGGCCTTCGCCGGACGTTGTTGTCGCGGCTGTGCCGGCTGCTGCGAACGCTGTACCGGTGTGCGTGGTGTCTGCGTGCCCTGCCCCTGTGTGCGCTGTGCCGTTGTGTCCTGCCCAGGAACGCGTTGCTCCTGTTTCCGTTGTACCTGGGCGGGCGCTTTCTGGGGGCGTTGTGCGGAACTGCGTTGCGCCGAATTGTTTTGTGCCGAAGTGCGCGGGGTCGTCGAGCGCGGTGCGGACGCGGTCCGCTGGGGCGGCGCGGTGCGCGGGGCCGTCCGCTGGACGGGGGCGCGCTGGGCCGAGCTGCGCGGCGGCTGGGCGCCTTGGCCGCGTGGTGCGCCGGGCCGTCGAGGAGACGATTGCACCGGCTGAACCTCGTCGCGACGCGCGATGCGTGCATCCCTCGATTCCCGGACGTCGGGCGCCAACGTCACTTCGCCTCCTCCAGCATTGCTACCGCAACTGACAGGCAGCGCTGCCTGACCTTCTCCCATTCGGCAGCCGCATCCGGGTCCGACATCACGAAGTCGTGCTCATCGGACGGCTGCGGGTCGGCCAGCCGGCGCACCAGCTGCGTGGCGACCCATCTGCTCTTCGGGTTCTGCCCACAGTAATACCGGTCCATGCCCGACAACACCAGAGCTGCAGTTTCGGTTTCCACCGAATCGACGAGATCAGCAAACTCTTCATAGTCTTTGGCGCTGTTACGGCACATGATCAGATAACTTTTCAGCCGCAGCGTTTCGGCCCCGGTCGGGATCTGCAGCCGATCACCGGTCGGCAGTTGCACATTGGTGGTCTCGACCGGGCCGAGCCGCTCCATCGGTGCGCGCTCCGCGTCTGCCTCGGTCTCCAGCGCGTCGACCGCCACCGAGAGCCGGCCCCGCCACATCGTCACCGGATGCACCCCGGGGCACCGCTTCGGGCCACCGGGCCGCCGGGCCGCCAGCCGCGAAGACGGTTTGCTGCAGCCGCTGAAGGCAAGCGGATCCGTGACGATGATTGTTTGCGGGGCAAGGTGTTTCATTTTCGCGGCGGTGCGGACCATCATGCGCAGGTCGGAACCGCTGGGCCCCAATGCGGAGATGTCGTCGGGAATGATCACCAGGTCGGTTACCGCGACCTTGGCCAACGGCTTCTCGAAATCGACCTCGGGCAGCAGCCGATCCAGCCAATGCGGCAGCCACCAGTTCCACTCGTCGAACATGGCCATCAGCGCGGGCACCAGGATCAGCCGGACCACCGTCGCGTCGACGGCGATGGCCACCGCGCACGCCACACCGAGCTGGGCCACCAACGGCATGCCGGCAAAAGCGAACCCGATGAACACCGCGATCATGATCAGTGCGGCGCTGGTGATGGTGCGCGCGCTCGTGCTGACGCCGTAGGCCACCGCGTCGCGGGTGCTGTTGGTCTGTAGGAACCGCTCCCGAATCCGGGTCAGCAAGAAGATCTCGTAGTCCATCGACAAACCGAAGGTCATCGCCAGGACGAGCGGCGGAACGGTGCTGTCGAGCGAGCTGATCTTTTCGAACCCCAGCCCCTCGAACCAGCCCCACTGGAAGACGACCACCAGGCTGCCGTAGGCCGCGGCCACCGACAGCACGGTCATCAGCACGCCCTTGAGCGCCAGGAAGACCGACCGGATCGACACCAGCAGCATCACGAACGCGATCAACGCGACGAACAGGAACACCAGCGGCTGGGTACTGGAAACCCGATCGTCGAAGTCCTTGATCAGCGCCGTCGGACCACCGACGTCGACGTTCGCATCCGAGCCCGCGGCCTGCGGCAGTTTGTCCCGCATCCAGTCGATGGCCTCGCGGGCGGCCAGATCCTCGGGATCGACCTTCAGCACCGCCGACAGCAGTGCGCTGGTGTTGTTGTCGGCGAACACGGGCGGCTGCACGGTCTGCACGTTGGGTGCCCGCGTCATCTCCTGGCGCACCGCGTCGAGTGCGGCGGTGGCGTTCGGAGAGGTAGCGTCGGCTCCGTCTCCTGATGGAAAGGTCACCAGCACGCGCACGGGGCCCAGGGCTCCCGGACCCAGCGCATCGGCCGCCGCGTTGACCCCGCCGCGGATCTCGTGGGTGGGCTCGAACTGGCGCTGCATGCTGTTGCCCAGCACCATGCCGAAGGCCGGTGCCGCCAGGATCAACAACAGGATGGTCGCGGCCAGGGCCGAGGCCCACGGACGACGCATCACCGCCCCGGTCCATCGGGTCCAGAACCGCGATTGCGTCGCCTCGGCGCGCCGGGACCAGTGCAGGTACGACGAGCGCTTGGCCGCCGCGCTGCCGAACGTCGCCAGCACGGCCGGGGTCAGGGTGGTGGAGGTCAGTACCGCGACCGAGACGGCCAGGATCGCGCCGGTGGCCATCGAGACCAGCACCGGGGTGTTGATGATGTAGATGCCGGTGACCGAGGCGATGACGGTGAGGCCGGACAGGGACACCGCGAGGCCGGATGTGGACATCGCCGCATCGACCGCGTCGGCCGGATCACGCCCGGCGCGTAGCTCCTCGCGGTACCGCATCAGGATGAACAGTGAGTAGTCGATGGCCAGGGCGATGCCGAACATCGACACCGTCGAGGTGACGAACACGCTCATCTGCGTGTACATCGACAGCAGATAGACCAGACCCATGGTCACCACGACCGTGCAGATGCCGAGCACCAGTGGTAGTGCCGCGGCGGCCAGCGAACCGAACACCGCCAGCAGCACGATCAATACGATCGGCAGGTTCCATTTCTCGGCGGCGGCGATGTCGTGCTTGGTGGCCTCGGTGGCGGCCGCTCCGAGCGCGCCCTGCCCGATGACGTAGAACTTGACCCTGCCGTTCTCACTCTCGCCCGGCTCTTCGCCGTGCACACCGACTTTCTGGCGCAGCTGCTTGGCAACGTCCACCGCGCCGGTGTTGTTGAAGTCCAGCTGCAGGGTGATCACATAGGGCCGGTCGGGCTGCGGGGCCGGCTGCTGAGGATTCGGCACGATCTTGACGCTGGGCACCTCGCCGGCGACCTTTTCGAGCCACACCACCGCGGAGTTCATGTCCTGGAACGAGGCATCGGCGCGGGGAGACGCGATCAGGGCAAGCGGGGACGCGCCCTGGTCCGGGAAGTGTTCCTCGAGTTGTCGCTGGACGTGGAGCGACTGGGAACCTTCGACGTCGAACCCGCCGCCGGTGAGATTGGACGACTGGTTGATCGCGAGGTAGATCGAGGGCACCAGTAGCAGCAACCATGTCGCGAAAACCGCCCAGCGGAATCTGCGCAGATAGCTGCTCAAGCGCATCATGAACTGCTGGATGCGAGATCCCCGCTTTCTCCCCCCCAACATGGCTGGGCGTGTCCTGGCTCGTGTCAGCGAGAGCGTACCTCCACCGGTGTAATGTGGCCCGCCCTCTGACGGTTCTGAGATCGCGCTGAGACATCTCACAGCAGGCGTCCGTAGCGTTGCCGGGGTACGTCGGCGCCGCCGTGCTAACGGATTCGCCCGGCGCGGCGACATAGCCAAGGACGACCCCGGCTGACGTATGCGCCGGGGCCCACGCTGAAGGAGTACCCATGCAACCGATCAACGCTGGACTGCGCCGCGGTCTGGCCGCCGCACTCGCGGTGACCGGCGCCGGCGGGGCGATGGTGGCCGCACTCGTCGTCCCCTCCGCCACGGCCGCGACCGATCCGTGTGCCGCCAGCGAGGTCGCCCGCACCGCGGGCAGTGTGGCCACCAACATCGGCAACTACCTGGACACGCATCCGCAGACCAACCAAGCCCTGACCACCATCAGTCAGCAACAGGCCGGGCCTGGATCGATTGGCGCGCTCAAGAGCTATTTCGACGCCAACCCCCAGGCGGCCAAGGACATCCAGCGGTTGCAGCAGCCGCTGGCCATCCTGGGCGGCCGCTGCAAACTGCCGGTCAGCCTGCCGCAACTGATGGGCTTGGCCGAGGCCGCCCAGCAGGGCGGCGGGACCGCCGCCGGTGGTTTGCCGGGCGGGCTGCCCTCGGCACAGAACGTCGGTGTGCCCCGCGCCGCGGTGCCCGCGCAATCCTCGCCGGCCTCGGCCGTCACGGCGGGCTCCGGTCCGCTTCCGGGTCCCGCGACGGCATCGACCCGCTAGCTCGGGTGCCGTCGCGTCGCCGTGGGCGACGTCGCTGAACTGCGGATTCATCAGGCGGACCGGCGGTTTGCGTGCAAGGCAGGAAAGTCGTCGAGGATTCTGCTTAGCTTTCCTTCAGCCGTTGACCGTTTCGGTGACGGCCTCCCGACCCGATGAAGGAGCTCGACCATGTTGCTCTCGGCCCGAAATGCGCGGCGCGTGGTGGCCGGCGTGGCCGGCGCCGGCGCCGTAGCCGGTGCGATGCTGTTCGGCGCCATCCCGTCGGCGCTGGCCGACGACCCGGCGAACAACCCTCCCAATTGCAGCGCCGCCGATCTGGCCGGTGTGGCTTCGGGTGTGTCGGCATCAACCTCGGCGTACCTGTTCACCCACCCCGATGTGAACTACTTCTTCACCAGCCTTGAAGGCCTGCCGCGCGAAGAGGTTCGCACCAAGGTGCACGACTACCTCGAAGCGAATCCCCAGACGAAGGCCGAGCTGACAGGCATCCGCCAGCCGCTGGTAGACCTGAAGAACCGCTGCGGCGAAGCCCCGGCTCCCTCCATCCCGTAACCGAGTGCGGGTGGAAGCAACCCCCGCCAGCGGTGAAGGACACGTGACGCCCGAGAGTTTCAGCCGCACGGTGCTGATGGTCGACGACGACCCGGATGTGCGTACCTCGGTAGCCCGCGGACTGCGGCATTCGGGGTTCGATGTCCGGGTCGCGGCGTCCGGCAAGGAGGCGCTGCGGCTGTTGTCGAACGAGTCGCACGACGCGCTGGTCCTCGACGTGCAGATGCCAGAGCTCGACGGCGTCGCTGTGGTCACCGCACTGCGGGCCTTGGGAAACGACATCCCGATCTGCGTGCTCTCGGCCCGCGACACGGTCAACGACCGCATCGCGGGGCTGGAAGCCGGCGCCGACGACTACCTGACGAAACCGTTCGATCTCGGCGAGTTGGTGGCCCGGCTCAACGCCTTGTTGCGCCGGGCCAGCCACGCCGAGCGCGCGCCGGACACCATGACCGTCGGTGCGCTGACCATCGACACCGCCCGCCGATTGGTATTCGTCGCCGGGGAGCGTGTCGACCTGACCAAGCGTGAGTTCGATCTGCTGGCCGTGCTGGCGGAGAACACGGGTGTGGTGCTGTCCCGGCAACGGCTCCTCGAGCTGGTGTGGGGATACGACTTCGACGTGGACACGAACGTGGCCGACGTCTTCATCTCGTATCTGCGCCGCAAGCTGGAAGGGCCTGACGTTCCGCGCGTCATCCACACCGTTCGCGGGATCGGGTACGTGCTGCGGGAAGATACGTGAGGACGCCATGAGAACCGGGGCCAGGTGCGACTTTTCAGCCTGATCCGCTCGGCGTCGTTGCGTACCAGGGTCGCGGTGGCTGCGGCGTTGGCGGCCGCGGCGGTGGTGGCTGTGTTCACCATCCTGACGTCAGTTGTGCTGGCCAACAACGACTCCGCGCAGTTGGACCGCAGGCTCGATTCGATTGTCGATGCCAGCATCAGCCCCGAGCATCTGCAGGATCCCACCCGTGGGGTGCTGACCACCGGCCGCTCGCGTTCGACCGGGCAGGTGGTGTTCCAGCGGGGTTTCCAGTTGCCGGCACTGCCGCTGGGCACCGAGACCGTCGAGGTGAACGGTGTCGACTACCGGGTGCGGACTGTGCAGCTGGAGCAGCACGGCGGAGTGCTGATGTCCATCGGTATCCGTGCGGACAGTATCTTGCTGAGCCCCAACAGGATTCCGCTGTATGCCGGCTTCGGGGTGGTCACCGTGCTGGTGGCCGGCGGGCTGGGGTGGCTGCTGGCCGGCCCGGCCATCCGGCCGCTGCGCAAGCTCACCGAGCACACCTCGAAACTGGACAGTGGCACCGACACGATGCCGAAGGTGCGCGGCGTGCGCGAGGCGGAGGAGCTGTCGGAGGCGATGGCGGGCATGCTCACCCGGTTGGCTGCCGCGCAACGGGCCACCACCAATTCCCTTCAGGCCGCTCAGGATTTCGCCGCCAATGCCGCCCATGAGCTGCGCACGCCGCTCACCGCGATGCGTGCCGACCTGGACACGCTGCGCATCCACAATCTTCCCGAGTTCGAGCGCGACGAAGTGGTGGCCGACCTGTCCAGGGCGCAACGACGGGTCGAGGCGATCATCACCGCGTTGGGCCAACTCGCCTCGGGGCAGCTGGCTCAGGCCGAGGATCGCGAACTGATCGACATCGCCGACTTGCTCGACCGGGTGGTCAGGGAAAGCGCCAGGGGCAGCGGGCATGTCCAGATCGACGTGCAGGTGGCCGACGACGTGGGCCTGGTGATGGGCTGGCCCGGTGGGCTGCGCATCGCGCTGGACAACCTGGTGCGCAACGCCATCATCCACGGCGAGGCCACCCGCGTCGCGTTGACCGCGCACCGCGGCGACGGGCACCTCGTCATCACCGTCGATGACAACGGCCGCGGCCTACCGGTCGAGGAGCACGAGACCGTACTGGGGCGGTTCCGCCGGGGTAGCACCGCGATGGCGGGTGGCTCCGGCCTCGGCCTGGCACTGGTGGCTCAGCAGGCTCAGTTGCACGGCGGTGAGATCACGTTGTCCAACGGCCCGCTGGGCGGTCTTCGTGCCGTGTTGACCGTGGCGATCTCCCCGACAGGGGTTGCGGCTCAGGCAGATTGACGGCGCCGCAGTGCTGCGAACACTGCCCGCCAGCCCAGCAACAGCAGCGCGGTCACCAGTGAGGCGACGACGATGAAGCTGACCGCCACCCCGGCCGAGGTCAGTTTGCGTAACACCATGCCGACCACCACGGTGCTGACCCACACCACAATCCCGGTGGGCGCCAACGACGTCGGGCGTTGCCACCCGCGGGAGATCAACCAGCCCGCCACGGTGCCGGCCAGGAACGGCCATGCCGTCTCGGCGACCCCCGCCACCGTGATGCCCTCGGCGTGGCTGCGTCGTCCGATGGTGCAGAACACCACCACGCAGATCAGGTCGGCAACGAAGGCCGCGCCGCTAGCTCGTCGCATATGTCATCACATCCAGTACCAGTGGGCTGACGTCGGTTTGGTCGCGCTCGGCGAAGCCCGGTTGCCGTGCGGCCGGCTTGCCGTCGAACAGTGCGTCGGCGGCGGCCAGCGAGGTGAGCCGCGAATCGAGCCGGAACGATTTGAAGGTAAATGGTAAGCCATTGGAAGCCAACGGATCCGGACCGTCCATCACATGGAAGTGCAGGTGCGGTGCGTCGGAGTTGCCGGAGTTGCCCAGGGCGCCGATCACCTGCCCGGCGCTGAGTTTGTCACCGGGCTTGACCTTGAGGCTGTTCGGTTGCAGGTGGGCGTAGAAGGCGTAGTTGCCGTCACCGATGTCCTGCACGATGTGGTTGCCGCCGTACTGCTGCAGGGTGAGGCCACGCGGCGTCACCCCGGGAACCTGCTCGTTCAGGCCGTCGAGAACCGCCACCACAGGCCCGTCGGCCACCGCGTGGATCTCCGCACCGAAGTACGGGTAGCTCTCGACCTTCGCGCGGTCCCCGGTGGACAGCCGCCCGTCGGCGCCCAACCGCACGTAGTCGATCGCGAATCGTTCGGCAGCCCAGACCTTCCCGTTGATGGGGTTGAGCGCCATCCGGTGCGGTGTCATATCGCAGCAGCTGTTGGCGTCCGCCCAGTTCTCGCCGGTCAGCGGTGGGGAGATGGACACCGGCTTGCGGGTCTGCACCGACACGGGCGCCACATGCTCGGTCAGGGTCGGCGGCACTAGCGGTGGCATCGGCTTGGCCACGGTGATCCCGAGCTCGTGGGTGAGTTCGGTCGGCACCTGGGCCGGGTCGTCTGCGACGACATCCAACCACACGTAGGCACTCTGGCCGGGGTTGAGGACATTGGTTGCGACCGCGGAGTTACCCATCGCCCTGGTCCAGTACTTGAGGCTGTCCCCGGACAACGTGAGCAACTTGCGGTCGGCCGTCGCGGCGCTCAGGGAATTGAGGGTGACCGTGCCCGGTGAGGTGTTGGTCAAGACGAGCTCGTAGGCCAGATGGGTGCGGCCATCGGTGGCGGCCACTGGAATTGGTTCTGCCAGAACCGATCCCACCACCGGAGTGACCTCGGGTGGTGGGGCGGTGGTTGTGGTGGACTCCGATTGCGGAGCCTCTGCCGACGAGCACCCGGCCAAGATCAGGGCGAGCACTGCGATCGGATACCGGATTCGCATGGACGTCTCCTAGCGCTCGGGTTCGGGACGGGGGCAGTCGGGGTCCTGTGGCTGTATCGGCGGCCCGCCGCCGGCGTCGGGATCCAGGTCCTTCTCGGTGCGGAACATGAAGAAGAACACCACCCAGCCGATCGCCGAGATGAATATCCAGCTGACCAGCCGGTAGATGAGCATCGCCGAGATGGCCGAGGCCAGCGTCAGGCCGGAGGAGACCAGCCCGGGTACCAGTACGGCCTCCACCACCAGCAGCCCGCCCGGCATCAACGGGATCGATCCCACCGCGCGGGCTGCCGCGTAGGCCACGGTGACGCCTGCCAATGAGGGATGACCACCCGCGGCATAGCAGGCGAATGCCAGGCAGGCCACGTCGGCGATCCAGTTGAACATCGACCAGCTGAATGCCACCGCGAGATCGCGCCGGCCCAGGCTGACCGACTCCAGCTGCTGCAGGATCTCTCGCCATTTGGTCAGCCCCGTCTCCGACGGCTTGCCGCGCAACGAGTTGACCCACGAGAGCACCTTGACCCCGATGCCGTCGATCAGCTCGGGTCTGGTGGCCACGGCCTGGGCCAGCAGGATGATCGCCAGGAACGCGCCGACGGAGAAGATCAGCGAGAGCGGGTTCTTGCTGGCGCCCAGCAGCAGTGCGCCGCCGAGACCCAGCAGCGCCAGGCCGACGACCTGCAGCACTCCGGACATCACCAGCTGCCACGAGGCCACCAGAGGTGAGGCACCCCAGATGCGTTGCTGGCGGTAGACGAAGGTCGCCGAGAGGACCGGTCCACCGGGCATCGTGGTCGACAATGCGTTGCCTGCGTAGAACGCGGCCTCCGAACGCCACTGCTTGACGGGCACGCCCGCCGAGCGCAGCAGGGTCCGCTGGATCTGGGCGAAGCTGTGCATCGAGGCCATCGCGGCGCCGACGGCCGCCAGCACCCACCATGCGTTCGCCGTCAGCAGGCTGCGCCAGGCTTTGGCCAATTGGTCCCAGACCAGGGTCACTTCGACGGCGAGCACAATGACTGCGAGTGCGATGACCACCCATCGCGCCCACCAGTACCTGCCGCGCGTGGAGCCGGCCCGGACCCGGGCGGTGTCGGCGGGCGCGTCCTGTGACACGCCCTACAGGGTAACCGCGCAGGTCGTGTCGACATCGCCGGTTGCTGGGCGCGCCGCATTACGCTACCGGGATGGCACTGGATCCTGTTGCTGATGAGGCCGTGACGCCGTTCGTCCGCAAAGTTGCCGCCTGGTCATGGCGGCTGCTGGTCATCCTGGCGGCGGTTGTGGCGCTGCTGTGGCTGATCAAGCACCTTGAGGTGATCGTGGTGCCGGTGGCCCTGGCCACCATGGTCGCGGCGCTGCTGCTGCCTGCCGTCGACGTCATGGACCGTCGGGGCGCCCCGCGTGGCGCCGCGGTCGCCCTGGTGCTGCTGGCCAGCTTTGCGGTGGTGGGCGGCATCCTGAGTTTCGTCATCTCGCAGTTCATCGAGGGCGCACCGCAACTCGTGGAACAGGTGACCCGAAGCATCGACGGGCTGCGCAACTGGCTGATCAACGGACCGCTGCAGCTGAGCAAGGAGCAGATCGACCAGGCCGGCAACACCGCGATCGAGGCCTTGCAGCGCAACCAGGAAAAGCTCACCACCGGGGCCCTGTCCACCGCGGGCACCCTCACCGAGCTGCTCACCGGTGCGTTGTTGGTGCTGTTCACCCTGATTTTCCTGCTGCAGGGCGGGCGCGGCATCTTCGCGTTCGTCACCAAGGTGTTCCCGAGCCATGTGCGGGAGCGGGTCCGTGACGCCGGCCGGGCCGGTTTCCACTCGCTGGGCGGCTACATGCGGGCGACGTTCCTGGTGGCCCTGGTCGACGCGGTCGGTATCGGTACCGGCTTGGCGATCATGGGTATCCCGCTGGCGTTGCCGCTGGCCTCGCTGGTGTTCATGGGCGCCTTCGTCCCGCTGGTCGGTGCCGTGGTCGCCGGATTCGTGGCGGTGGTGGTCGCGCTGCTGGCCAAGGGATTCGTCTACGCCCTGATCACCCTCGGGCTGATCATCGCCGTGCAGCAGCTGGAAGGCCATGTGTTGCAACCGCTGGTGATGGGCCGCGCGGTGTCGATCCACCCGTTGGCCGTGGTGTTGGCCATCGCGGGCGGCGGTGTGCTGGCGGGCATCGTCGGCGCGTTGCTGGCCGTGCCCACGGTGGCGTTCATCAACAGCGCCACCCGCGTGCTGCTGGCCGACGATCCCGACGCCGAGGCAGCTCGGCAGGAGGACGAGGAGAGCGTGCTGATCGAAGCCGAGTCCGACGACCTCCCGGTGAAGGACTGATCCGGGGCGTCACACCTCGAACGTCGGCAGGCTACAGCCGACCCTCGCGACGCAGCAGATCCTGCGCGCTCATCCCGCCGCCGCGACGTGGAGGCTCGTTGTCGCGGGGGTTGAACTTCTCCGTCGACGGTTCCTGCTCGTGCTGGCGCGGGGTCGGACCCTGACCCGGGGCCGGGCCAGGGCCAGGGCCAGGCACCGGACCGGGGCCTGGGCGCTGGGCGTTGAATGCCGTCGTCGGCGCATTCCCACCGCCGGCGGGCGGACGCTGCTGTTGCGGCATCGCACGGGTGGCGTCGGCCGACGGACGCGGTGCCGGCGGTGCAGGAGGCGGAGGCGGCGGAGGAGGCGGTGGTGTGCCGTTGGACGGGCCTCCATTGGCCGGGCCGCCGCGCAGCGCACCCAACCACGATTCGATCTCACGGTCTTCGCGTTGCGGGGGAGGCGGAGGGCCTCCGGCCGGCCGCCCGGTCGGCTGTGGCGTGCGCTCGGTGTTGGCGTTGGTGTTCCCCGTCGCCGTGTTGACCGTGTTTACGGCCGTGTTCACCGCGTTGCGCACGGCGTTGCGGGCCATGGCGAACCGCGTGGTGGCCGGCTCCTGGTTGGGCTGCTGGCGGGGTTGCGCCTGAGGCGGATTGATCCGTGCCGTGCCTGCGGCCGACGGCGCGTTTGTCCGAGGCATCTGCGGACGCATCGGCTCGGCAGCCGGATGGGTCGGATCGTGTGGCCGCGGTGCCGGCAGGGCGCCGACACCGGCCAGCGCGCGCGGATCTTCTCCGGGCTCCTGGCCCATCGGACGCTTGCGCTCGTCGGGCAGTTCGGTCTCACCGAGGCCCATCTTCTGCTGAACCCGCTTCATCCAGTGCGGTGCCCACCAGCAATCGTCGCCGAGCAGCTTCATGATCGCGGGGACCAGGAACATACGGATGACGGTGGCGTCGAGCAGCAGGGCGATCAGCAGGCCGAACGCCAGGTACTTCATCATCACCAGGTCGGAGAAGGCGAACGCGCCGGCCACCACGGCCAGCACCAGGGCTGCACCGGTGATGAGGCGACCCGTGGTGGCGGTACCGATGCGGATGGCCTCGGCGGTGGACATGCCGCGTTCACGGGCTTCCACCATGCGGGACACGAGGAACACCTCGTAGTCGGTGGACAGGCCCCAGATCACCGCGATGATCAGACCGATCATCGGTGCCATCAGCGGTTGTGGTGTGTAGTTCATCAGGCCCGACCCGTGACCGTCGACGAACATCCAGGTCAGGATGCCCATCGTCGAACCGAGTGTCAGGGCGCTCATCAGCGCGGCCTTGACCGGTAGCACGATCGATCCGAACGCCAGGAACATCAGCACCGTGGTGGTGATGACCAGGATCGTCACCATCAGCGGCAGCCTGGAGAACAGGCTGTGGATCGAGTCCTGCTCCAGGGCAGGGGTGCCGCCGACGAACACGTCGATGCCGTGCGGAGGCTGCAGCGCCCGCAGATCCGAGATGTTCGTGGCCGCGTCGCCGCGGTTGATCAGGCCGTTCTGGATCACCCGGACGGATTTGTCCTTCGACCCGCTGTCGGTGGCCGGACGTTCCTTCCACATGGCTTCGGGATCGTTGTCCGGGTCGGTGAAGCCCTTGACCGTCATCGCCTTGGCGCGCATGTCGGCGATCTGGGCGTCGGTGATCGGCTCACCGTCTTCACGCTTCATCACCAGCGTGATCTGTTCGGTGCGGAAACCGGGGAAGAGCTTGTCGAACTGCTCCTGGGACTGGCGCACCGCGTTGTCCGGAGGCAGGTACTTCTCACTGATACCCGCCAGCGTGAGCGAGCCGATCGGGAGGACCAGCAGCGTCATGACGATCAGGATGGGCGTGGCGAACGCGATGGGCCGTTTCATCACGACGTTGACCAGCCGGCCCCAGAAACCCTGCTCCACTTCTTCGCGGGTCTTGGTCTTCTGGGTCTTCTCGGCGAACCAGTCGATGATCCGGCGCGAGAACGGCCAGTTCGCCAGGAACGGCACCTTCAGCAGCGTGGTGACGCCGAGCGCGTCGACCCGGGGCCCCAGGATGGCCAGGACGGCGGGCAGCACGGTGATCGACAGGAATGCCGCCAGCATCACCGAGGCGATGATGGCGTAGGTGATCGACTTGAGGAATCCGAGCGGGATCAACAGCAGTGGCAGCGAGGACGCCACGATGATCACGGCGGAGAAGGCCACGGTCCGGCCCGAGGTCATCACCGATCTTCGTACCGCAGCCTCGGTGTCATAGCCCTCGGCGAGCTCTTCTCGGAACCGGCTCACGATGAACAGGCCGTAGTCGATGGCGATACCGAAGCCCATCATCGTCACGACCGGTTGGGCGAAGAAGTGCACGGGGCCGAACTCGGCGGTGAATCGCAGGATGCCCAAGGCACCGCCGATGGTCAGACCACCGATGATCGCGGGCAGGGCCGCGGCGACCGCACCACCGAAGACGAAGAACAGCACCACGGCCACCAGCGGCACGATCGCGAGCTCGGCGCGTTTCTGGTCCGTGCCGATCGTGCCGGTGAGTTCACTGGCCAGTGGGTTGAGCCCGGCCAGTTTGATGTCGCCGCCGTTGACCTGTTGCAGGTCGTCCTCGACAGCCTGGTAGTTCTTGAGGATCGCGTCGTCGTCGTCACCCTTGAGGGGCACGCTGATGAAGGTGTGGCGCAGGTCCTGCGTCTTCATCTGGCTGACGGTCGGATCGGTGGTGTCGGGGGCTTTGAGCCAACCGACCCACCCGACGACCTGGTCCGGGTGATCCTTGACCACCTGGTCGAGTTCGCCGGTGACCTCCTTCTGCCACGCCTTGTCGGTGACCTTCTTGTCATCCGGCGGTGTCAGGATGGCGACGACGTGGCTGGTCCGGTCGCGACCGTAGACCTCGTCGCCCAGCAGCGACGCCTGCACCGACTGGCTGCCCTCGTCGTAGAAACCACTCTGGGTGACGTGATCTCCGAGACTGGCCCCGTAGACGCCGCCACCTAGGCACAGCGCCACCATGACACCGATGACGATGTACCTGAACTGGTACACCGTTCGACCCCACCAGGCGAACACTTAGGCTCCTAACTAAACAAATTCATGGTGACCCGCTGTTGCAAAATCGCGGTCTTCAGTTGTTACACACGCGCGGTCAGTAGCGATGAAAGCGGCCGGAATGGCTGCAGCCATGCTCCCTGCTCGGGTAGCGAGTCCAGGCCGATCCGTGGCAGCGGTTCCCGGAACACACCGGGAATATCCTCCAGATCGACAAACTCCAAGGTATCCGACGCTAGCGCCCAGCTCGCATGTTCGCGAAATCCGAGCACCTGCACCGGAGTGCCCTCACGGGCGATTTCTTCCAGCGGTTGCCGGAACGCTTGTCCGTCCGCCGAAGCCACCAGGACCGCTGCCAGCCCCTCGCTGCGACGCAGGGCGATGTGCTCGAGCATGTCGCTGTCGACATCGCTGTCGTCGTCGATCTTCGGCTTGGCGAAGACTGCGAAACCCACGTTGCGCAACGCTTCCACCCATGGGCGCACCACATCGGCACTACCTGGGGCGATGTTGGTGAAGACGGTGGCCTCGGGCTCGAGCGAGATGTCTGTGTCGTCTCCGGCGGAATCGCTGGATTCGGCCACCAGATCAGAGGTGTACTCGAGCAGCCAGCGACCCAGCGCGTCGAACCGGGGGCGGTGTGCGGCGGTCGGGCGCCCACCCAGGATCGCTCCCAATCCCATGTCCAGGTTGGGGGCGTCCCACACGAGCAGCACCCGACGGACGGGGGTGATCACCGCGGAATCGGGGGACCCGTCGGATCGGGCCTCTGCCTGGGCGGATGCGTCCCGCATGTCTTCGGTCACACTCATGGCCGTTTCTCCCAGACCAACTCGGTGACGTCGGGTCCGGCCAGGGCTTTGCGTTCGTACTTGGTGACCGGGCGTTCGACCGATATCGGAAGATGTGCGTCCAGCTGAACCCGCTGCAGCAGCGGTTCGGCGTCGCCGACCTCGGCGATGTGCTCGGCATATCCGGCGTGGTCGGTGGCCGCGTGCAGGATTCCGCCGGGCTGCAGCCGATCGGCGATCAGTGCCACGGTGGCCGGCTGCAGCAGGCGGCGCTTGTGGTGGCGGGCCTTGGGCCAGGGATCCGGGAAGAACACCCGCACGCCGGTCAGGGTCCCGGTACCGAACATGTGCTCCAGCACGTCGACGCCGTCCCCGCGCACCATGCGGATGTTGGTGACTCCGGACCGGTCGATCGCACTGAGCAGCTGGGCCAGTCCCTTGCGGTAGACCTCCACCGCGATCACGTCGAGGTCGGGTTCGGCCTGGGCCATCGCCAGTGTCGAGGTGCCGGTGCCGGAGCCGATCTCCAGGATCAGGGGGGCGGAGCGGCCGAACCAGGCCTCGGTGTCGAGGTCGACGACGGGCTTCGAATCCTCGTCACGGGCCTGCATCCCCAGCTCGGGCCAGAGCCGATCCCAGGTCTGTTGCTGGGCCGCCGACAGTGTTGAGCGCCGGGTACGGAAGCTGGTCACCCGGGGAAAACGGTGCGGCTGGGCGGGCGGCACGTCGGCCGCCTCGTCTGCCGGCGCCGGCGCACCGACGTCGGACCTGGACGGGTGCATCCGTCCATGGTCTCTTATCTGCGGCGTGGTACCCGCATCGTGGTAGAGATTGATACCCAACAGTTGCCTCAAGCCGCTGGGACTTAAACCTCTGTTCGCGGGTCCGCCCGGGTCGTGTCACGATTTTTCGTGGGCACCGGATGCGCCCGCCACCACGCAGGGAAGGCCGCCAGATTTTCGCAGACCAGCTCAGATGCTTTGCCGACCGTGACGGCGATGCGCGGTTGGCGGCGATCAGCGCGCGGGTGTCGGCTCCAGTGCGTGTGGATGTGCGGGGCCGTCGTGGCGTGGGCGTGAGCACGGTGGTTTCCGCGCTGGCCGGTGCGGGCCTCGATGCCGCGGAGGCGGCTGAGGCTGCTGAGGTCGGTGACGTCACGGTCTTGGTGATCGCCGAGGTGCTCAAGCCCGAAGACGAGGCCGTGCTCGCGGACCTGACGCGGGCGGGACGCCCGACGGTGGTGGTGCTGAACAAGGCTGATCTGGCCGGGTCCGGTCCGGGCGGGCCGATTGCTACCGCGCACCGGACGGCCCGGCGTCTGCAGCCGCGGGCCGCGGCACCGGTCGTGCCGATGGTGGCCCTGCTGGCGGTGGCCGGGGAGCTGGCGCCGCATCTGCGGGACGCCTTGCGGCTGCTGTCCGACGCGCCTGCGGACCTGACCTCGGTCGACGCGTTCGTGACCGGGGCGCACCCGGTGCCGCGGGCGGTGCGCACCGAGCTGCTGGAACGCCTCGACCGGTTCGGGATCGCCCATGCCACGCTGGCGTTGAGCCGCGGGGCGGACATTGACGCGTTGCCGGCGTCGTGGCGCCGGATCAGCGAGGTGGAGCGGGTGATGGTCGCCCTCGATGCCGCGACTGCGCCGGCCCGGTACCGGCGCGTGCAGTGGGCGCTGGCTGAGCTGCGCGCCATGGGGGGCCCGGCGGTGGCGCGCTTTCTGGCCGCCGACGACACGGTGATCGCAGTGATGGCCGCCGCTGTCGACGTCGTACAGGCCGAAGGGTTGACGGTGGATCCCGGCGACGATCGCAACGCTCATCTCTGCCGGGCCCGCCGGTGGCGGCAGTACCGCGACGGTCCGGTCAATGCCCTGCACCGCCGGTGCGGTGACGACATCGTGCGCGGGTCGCTGCGGTTGCTGAGCGCAGCAGGTGGCCGGCGGTGACCGACGTGGAGACGCCCGCGGACGATGTGGCGACTGCGACGCGCGAAGCGAAGATCGCGGCGCGCACGCGAGGAGCAAAAATTGCCGAGGCCGACGCCGTGGTGGCCGCGATCGATCCGGGCCTGAACACGCCGGGGGTGGAGACCCGCGACGCAGTCCTCGTCGCCGGACCGTGGCTGGCCGGATCGACGAGCGTGATGGCGGCGCTGCGGGAGCGGATGCCGCAGACCACCTTCGTGGAATCCACCGAGTTGGTGGCCGGTGAGGCCCCGGCGGCCGTGGTGTTCGTGGTTTCGGCAGCGGCCCCGATCACTGAATCGGATTGTGCGCTGGTTGATTTGGCGACTCGGTACACAGATTTGGTGATCGGGGTGGTGTCCAAGATCGATGCCCACCAGGACTGGCGTGATGTGCGCGACGCCGACGCGAAGATTCTGGGTGAGCGGGACGCGCGCTACGAGCGCATGCCCTGGGTGGGGGTGGCGGCTGCCCCAGATCTCGGTGAGCCGCAGCTCGACGAACTGGTGGAACTGCTGGCCGGCCGATTGGCCGACCCCGATGTTGTGCGCCGAAACAGGTTGCGCGCCTGGGAGACTCGGCTTGACGCGGTGATCGGGCGCTATCAGGCGGACGGGTCCGGAGCCGACCGTCAGGCGCGGGTGGAGGTATTGCGGGCGCGGCGCGCCGAGGTGGCCAGGACCCGCCGGCTGACCCGCACCGAGCGCAGCATCGCATTGCGTAGCCAGCTGCAGCAGGCCCGGGTTCAACTCGGCTATTTCGCGCGAAACCGATGTAATTCGGTGCGTACGGAACTGCAGGAAGACGTCGCGGGCATCAGCCGGCGCCGGATCGAGACGTTCGAGGAGTATGCCCGGCAGCGTGCCCACGAGGTTGTCGGCGAGGTGGACGAGGGCGTCACCGCGCACCTGAGCGGCATGGCGGCCGAACTCGAGCTGACGGCCCCCGCGCCACCGGCTCCAGCGGCGATTCCCGACCTGCCGGCACCTCCGCTGAAATCCCGCACCCCGGAAACCCGGCTGATGCTGGTGCTCGGCACGGGATTCGGGCTGGGGGTCGGGGTGGCGGTGAGCCGGCTGTTGGCGGGTGCGGCGCCGCGACTGGCCGTGGCCGGGCTGGTGGTCGGTGCGGTGGTGGGCCTGCTGCTGGCGATCTGGATGGTCGGCACCCGTGCGTTGTTGCACGACCGGGCGGTGCTGGATCGCTGGGTCGGCGAGATGACCGCAACGCTGCGTTCAGCGGTTGAAGAGCTGGTCGCGAAACGGTTGGTGGCCGCCGAGACGGCGCTCACCACCGAATTGGCCGCCCGCGAGGAAACCGAGGCGGCGGTGGCGGCCGAAAAGACCGCCGAGCTGGACGCCGAGCTGCGGGAACATGCCATCGCGACCGCGCGGGCGGCCGCGCAGCGGGACCGCCGGATCCCCCCGCTGCAGCGGGCGCTGAAAGCCGTCCGGGCAGATCTGTACGGCAACGGCGATGCTACTGGCGAGTAACCGCCTGATAACGTCGATCTGAATCGTTCCTGTGAGTGATCGGACATACCACCGGCTCTCCGCGGGTATCTCACCCGCGTTAACCTCTACCCAAGGGGTAGCCGTGACCGCGTCGTGACGTGGCTTGGGTTCCACAAACCTACGCAGGAGAATTTGATGACCTCAGCGACCATTCCGGGTCTGGACACCGCACCGACGAAACATCAAGGTCTGCTGGCCTGGGTCCAGGAGGTCGCAGAGCTGACTCAGCCCGATCGGGTGGTTTTCGCCGACGGGTCCGCCGAGGAGTACGACCGCCTGGCCGCCCACCTGGTCGAGGCGGGCACCTTCCAGAAGCTGAACGAAGAGAAGCAGCCCAACTCCTACCTCGCGCTCTCCGATCCCTCCGACGTCGCCCGCGTCGAATCGCGCACCTTCATCTGCTCCGAGCGTGAGATCGACGCCGGCCCCACCAACAACTGGATGGAACCCGCCAAGATGCGCGGGATCATGACCGACCTGTACCGCGGCTCGATGCGCGGCCGCACGATGTACGTGGTGCCGTTCTGCATGGGCCCGCTGGACGCCGAGGACCCCAAGCTCGGTGTGGAGATCACCGACTCCGAGTACGTCGTGGTCTCGATGCGCACCATGACCCGGATGGGTCAGGCCGCGCTCGACAAGATGGGCGATGACGGCTTCTTCGTCAAGGCACTGCACTCGATCGGTGCCCCGCTGGAGCCCGGTCAGAAGGACGTGCCGTGGCCCTGCAACGACACGAAGTACATCACCCACTTCCCGGAGACGCGCGAGATCTGGAGCTTCGGCTCGGGCTATGGCGGTAACGCGCTGCTGGGCAAGAAGTGCTACTCGCTGCGCATCGCCTCGGCGATGGCTCACGACGAGGGCTGGCTCGCCGAGCACATGCTGATCGTCAAGCTGATCTCCCCGGAGAACAAGGCCTACTTCGTGGCGGCCGCGTTCCCGTCGGCCTGCGGCAAGACCAACCTCGCGATGCTGCAGCCCACCATTCCCGGCTGGCGGGCCGAGACCGTCGGCGACGACATCGCCTGGATGCGGTTCGGCAAGGACGGTCGGCTCTACGCCGTCAACCCGGAGTTCGGTTTCTTCGGCGTCGCACCGGGCACCAACTGGGACTCCAACCCGAACGCGATGAAGACCATCGCCGCGGGCAACACCGTGTTCACCAACGTCGCCAAGACCGACGACAACGACGTGTGGTGGGAAGGCCTGGAGGGCGAGCCCGACCACCTGATCGACTGGAAGGGTCAGGACTGGAACCTGCGGGAGGCCGAAACCAAAGCGGCGCACCCGAACTCGCGTTACTGCACCCCGATCTCGCAGTGCCCGACGCTGGCCCCCGAGTGGGATGATCCGCAGGGCGTGCCGATCTCGGCGATCCTGTTCGGCGGCCGTCGCAAGACCACCGTCCCACTGGTGACCCAGGCTCGCGACTGGCAGCACGGCGTGTTCATCGGCGCCACCCTGGGCTCCGAGCAGACCGCCGCCGCCGAGGGCAAGGTCGGCACCGTGCGCCGCGACCCGATGGCCATGCTGCCCTTCCTCGGCTACAACGTCGGTGACTACTTCCAGCACTGGATCAACATCGGCAAGAACGCCGACGAGTCGAAGATGCCCGCGGTGTTCTTCGTCAACTGGTTCCGCCGTGGTGACGACGGCCGCTTCCTGTGGCCGGGTTTCGGTGAGAACAGCCGGGTGCTGAAGTGGGCCATCGAGCGCATCGAGCACAAGGCAGACGGCAAGAGCACGCCCATCGGCATCGTGCCGACCGCGGCCGACCTGGACCTGTCCGGGCTCGACGTGGATCCCGCCGACGTCGACGAGGCCCTGGCCGTCAATGTCGACGAGTGGAAGGCCGAGCTCCCGCTGATCGAGGAATGGTTCGAATTCGTCGGTGAGAAGCTGCCCACCGGCATCAAGGACGAGTTCGACGCCCTCAAGCACCGCCTGGCCGAAGAGTCCTAACCCTTTCCACAACCGACTGGCCAGCTATTGCACGCAAGTTGCGAAAAAGCGTGCGATAACTGGCCTTTCGGCTGTCTAGGCGTGGGTCAGGTGCGGGCCGGCCACCACATGCGCTCGCCCAGCAGGCTCATCGCCGCCGGTACCAGGTAGGTGCGCACGACGGTGATGTCGAGCAGTAGACCGATGCCGATCGTCGAGCCGATCTGCACCAGATTGAGCACGGTCCCGCTCATCAAGGCGAACATGGTGATCGCGAAAACCACTCCGGCGGTGGTGATCACGCTGCCGGTGCTGCCGAATCCCCGGATGATGCCGCTGGTCACCCCGCTGTGGGATTCTTCGCGGATGCGGGAGGCGAACAGCATGCTGTAATCGGCTCCGACCGCGACCAGTGCCATGAACGACACCGGAAACACCGACCAGTCCAGGCTGATACCGATGAGGTGTTGCCAGATCAAGGTGGACAGCCCGGCCGCGGCCCCGAAGGACAGCACCACCGCGGCGATCATCAGGAGCGGGGCCACCAGGCTGCGCAGCATCACGATCAGCACCAACAGCACCGCGGCCACCGCCACGGCGCCGAAAAGTGCGAAATCCCTCCAGGTTTGGTCGATGTGGCGCTGGGATAGGGAGGCCAGGCCGGTCGACTCGATCTGTGCGTGTTCCAGCACGGTTCCCGTTGCGGCATTGTTGGCCGCGGCGATGACGGCGGGCACCGCACCCATGGCCTCGGCGCCGTAGGGATTCACCGACCAGACCACCATCATCCGGGCGCTGCGTCCGTCCGGTGAGATCAGCAGTTGTTCGCCCGCGGTGAAGCGGCGGTCGGTCCGGCCCTCCCGTGGCAGGTAGAAGCCCCGCCCGGCGCCGGTGCTGGTGTCGGCAGACATCCGGTGCAGGAAGTCCGAGGCGCGGTCGAGTCCCGCGCTGAGCTCGGTGGTGAGCGTGACCATGGTGTCGGTCCCGGTCTTCACCTGCCCGAGGCCGGTGGTGAGGCGGCCCAGTCCGGTTGTGAGTTCATTGATTCCGGCCAGTAACCGGCTCAGTTCCTGACGGGTCTGCTCAGGGGTGCGGGTGCCGAGTTGATCCAGCATGGCCCGTAGCTTCTTGATACCCGCTCGCAGATCGGGCAGGGTGTCGAGCGCGGAGTTCACCGGGTCTTCGGGAACCAGGGGAGCGGCAAGCGCCAAACCATTGACTGCCAGTAATGCGCGTCCGCCCGTGGCTGCGTTGAGCTCGGCGAAGGCCTGCCTGGCGCGCATGCAGGAGCTGTCCGACGCGCAGGCCACCGACGGCTCGGGGCCGGTGAGCGGATCGAACACCGCGTGCAATGCCGCCATAGGAGCCGCCAATCGTTTTTGCACGGAATCGATTTCGTTGACCACCTGGTCGAGTGAGTCGGTGGCATTGGAAATGCTGCGCACGGCGGTCACCACATCCAGAGAACCGCCGGAGAGCGTGTCCACCACTCGATCGGCCGATTCCAGGGTGCCGAGGAGATTGCGCGCCAAGTCGACCAGGGAGCGCGCGCCGTCGGTGAGCTCGGGCAGCCGGGCTGCCGCATCCGCGGAGCCGTCGTGCAACTGGGTCACCCCGGTGGCCAGACGCTTGAGTTGCGGGATGGCCTGTTCGACGCGATTGTGCGCGTCTTGAAGGCCGGCGCCGACTTGTGCGGTCTGTGCACCAATGGCCGTCTCGGGCAGCGGTTTTCCTTCGGGGCGGGTGATCGAGCGGACATAGGCCACCTCGGGGAGGTTGCCGATCGACATGGCGATCAGATCCAGCGCGGCCAGGTCGTTGGTGTTGCGCATGTCGTGGTCTGCGCGGATCGTGATGAACTCCGGCGCCGCCTCGTTGACTCCCCAATGGCGGTAGACGGCGTCATAGCCGCGCTTGCTGTCGGTGGCGCGCAGCTGCATGGCGTTCTCGTCGATGTTCGGTTCGAAGGTGAGCAGCACCGAACTCATGGCGATGAGGAAGGCCAGGGACGCGGCGACCAGCGCCGGTGCCCGGCGGATGATGGTCGCCCCACGCTTGCGCCAGCGGCGCTCGTCGAGTGGCCGGGGTTCGGCGTATCCGCGCCGGCCCCACAGCGCCATGAGGGCGGGTGTCAGGGTGAGGCTGACGGCGACGGTGATCGCGATGGACAGCGCGATCGGGGGACCCGCGGTACGGAACATCCCGATCTTGGTGAACACCATGGCCATTCCGGCGCCGGCGATGGTCAGCGCCGAGGCGATCACGATGCCTGCGGTATGGGCACCGGACCTGGCCACGGCATCGTCGACGGCCAGCCTGCGCCGTCGGCCCTCGTGGTAGTTGGCCAGCAGAAAGATGCCGTAGTCGGTGCCCGCGCCCAGCACCATCGCGGTCACCAGCGCGATGGTGAAGTTCGAGACCGTCAAGAGGTCGTGGCTGCCCAGCAAGGAGACCACCGGCCGTGCCACCGCCAGTGAAATACCGACGGTGAGAAGCGGAATCATCGAGGTGATCAGTGAGCGGTAGACGGCGAGCAAGAGCAGCGTGATCAGTACCACCGAGACCACTGTGATGATGGCCAGCGAGATGTCGATGGCGGAGAACAGATCCGACAGGGTCGGCGCGGCTCCGGTGAAATGGACGTCGAGTCCGGCGGGCCGGGGGACGGCGGCAACCACGGCGCGGACGTTCTCGGTGGACCGATGGGCGCGGGTGGAGCCGACGTCGCCGGTGGTGGCCACGATCAGGTGGATGGCTTTTCCGTCCGGGCTCAGGCCGGTGCCTTCCAGGCCGGGAGTGCCGTAGGTGTCGAGTACGTAGGCGACGTCATCCTTGTCGGCCACCAACCGGGCGACCAGATCGCGGTAGTACGCCGTATCGGCCGCGTCGAGGACGCGGTCACTGGACACCACGATGCTGCCGACGGCGGTGGTATCCGGGACGCCGAAGTCGCGGGACATCTGCCGCAGGGTCTCGGTGGTCGCGCTTTCCGGGGTGAACGGTGCGGAGTGTTCGGCCACCGTGCGTTCGAGCTGGGGGATGGCCAGGTTGAGCACGCCGGCCAGGGCCAGCCACGCCCCGAGAATCAACCACGCATACTCCGCGCAGACTCTGGAGAGTTTGCCGAAGATCGCCAGATTGTGCATTTCGGCATAGTAGACCAATCGGTCTATCGACGGGAGGCTAGGATGGACCAACTGGTCTATTCGGTGATGGAGAAGGGTGTCGGCAGTGGCAGGCCCGCGGGAGCGTCTCATCCAGAGCGCCATCGAGTTGATGCGAGAGTACGGCGTCCACGCGACGGGGCTCAGTGACCTGCTGAAGCGCAGCAACACCGCTCGTGGGTCCATTTACCAGCACTTTCCCGAAGGTAAGACGGAGCTGATGGCGGAAGCGACGCTGGAAGCCGGCCGCATCATCAGCGCCAGGATCGAAGAACTGACCCACGCACTGCCTTCCGAAGACGTGATCCGCGCGTTCGTCGGTGGATGGAAACGGAACCTCATCGACAGCGATTTCGCCGGAGGTTGTCCCATTGTGGCGGCCGCCCAGGCCGGTCCGGATGCCCGCGCGGTGCGGGAGGCTTCCGCGGTGGTGTTTGCTGACTGGGCCCGGCTTATCGCCGCGTCGATGGCAGCCAAGGGAGTCGATGCCGCGACCGCCGCCTCGCTCGGCAGCTTCGCGGTGAGCACGCTGGAGGGCGCGATCATCCAGTGTCGCAGTGCCCGCTCGACCCAGCCGCTCGACGACGCCTGCGCCGGTTTGCAATTGCTGATGCGCCAGGCGGGAGCCGCCACTTGACGCCTGTCAAGTGGCGGCGGTTACAGTGCCTTCATGCAGATCCGCGAGCATGCCGAGGCCAATCCCGAGAAGCCGGCGATCATCCTTCATCCGTCGGGCACTGTCGTCACGTTCGGTGAGCTCGAAGCTCGCGCGAACCGCCTGGCGCACTACTTCCGCCGGCACGGCCTGCAAGAGGGCGATGTGGTCGCGATCCTCATGGAGAACAACGAGCACATCCACGCGGTGATGTGGGCGGCGCGTCGCAGTGGCCTGTACTACGTGCCGATCAACACCCACCTGACCGCGGCCGAGGCCGCGTACATCATCGATAACAGCGGGGCCAAGGCCATCGTCGGCTCCGCCGTGCTCAAGGACATCCTGGGCGGTCTGGACAACGAACTGCCGAACGGCCTGCCGGACGTGCTGTTGATCGCCGACGGCGAGCTCGACGGCTGGCAGCGGTATCCGGAGGCCGTCGCAGACCTGCCCGCCACCCCGATCGACGACGAGATGGACGGGGACCTGCTGCAGTACTCGTCGGGCACGACGGGCCGGCCCAAGGGCATCAAGCGGGAACTGCCGCATGTGCCGCCGTCGGAAACTCCCGGCATGATGTCGGCGCTCGTCGGGTTCTGGATGCAGCCGGACTCGGTGTATCTGAGCCCTGCGCCGCTGTACCACACCGCGCCTTCGGTGTGGTCCATGCAGACCCACGCCGCTGGAATCACCACGGTGGTGCTGGAGCGCTTCGATGCCGAAGGCTGCCTGGACGCGATCCAGAAGTACGGTGTCACCCAGGGCCAGTTCGTTCCCGTGATGTTCACCCGGATGCTGAAACTGCCTGAGAGTGTGCGGAATTCGTACGACATGTCCAGCCTGCGACGGGTGATGCACGCCGCCGCACCGTGTCCGGTGGAGATCAAGAAGCAGATGATCGACTGGTGGGGGCCGATCGTCGACGAGTACTACGCGTCATCGGAGGCCATCGGCGCGACGGTGATCTTCGCCGAGGACTGGCTGACGCATCCGGGCTCGGTCGGCAAGCCGATGAACGGCCTCGTGCACATCCTCGACGAGGACGGCAACGAACTGCCGCCGGGCCAGGCCGGCGAGATCTTCTTCGAGGGCGGACAGGACTTCGAATACCTCAACGACGCCGAGAAGACCGCCTCTTCGCGTGAATCGCACGGCTGGAAGACGGTGGGGGACATCGGGTATGTCGATGAAGAGGGTTATCTCTACCTCACCGACCGGCGGCACCACATGATCATCTCGGGCGGGGTGAACATCTACCCGCAGGAAGCCGAGAACATGCTCGTCGTGCATCCGAAGGTGATGGACGCGGCGGTGTTCGGCATCCCCGACGACGAGATGGGTCAGAGCGTCAAGGGTGTGGTGCAGACCGTGGATCCCGCCGACGCGACTCCAGAATTCGCCGATGAGCTGATGTCCTGGTTGCGTGAGCGGCTGACGCACTACAAGTGCCCGCGCAGCATCTCGTTCGAGGCCGAACTGCCGCGCACCGACACCGGCAAGCTTTACAAGCAGGAGCTGATAAACAAGTACTCGTGACCGTCCTGGAGCTGGCCGCGGGCATTCGCGTCGGGGTCGACGCCCCGACGGATGCCGCGGCGTTCACGCTGACCGAGCGCCCCACGGAGGACCGCCGGTCGGTCACGGTGGACTCGGTCGAGCAGGCTCTGGACGAACTCGGTGAACGGTGTAAGACCTGGCCGCAGGCCGCGGCCGTCTGTGACGATGTGCTGCGTTCGTTCGACCCGACCGGCCCGACCCGCGCCGGTCTGATCACCGAGTCGTTGGCGTACTCGACGCTGCAGTCCGGGCCGGAGTTCGCGCGCTGGCTGGCCGAACGCGGCCCGGCGACGGTGCCGCTGCTGCCCGAGCCGGTGCAGGCGCGTCGCGACGGGAACACCCTGCACGTCCGGTTCAACCGGCCGCAGCGGCACAACGCGTTCTCCACCGACGCCCGGGGGGCCCTGCTGGAGGTCCTGGAGGTAGCCCGGCTGGATCCGTCGGTCGACGAGGTGGTGCTCGGCGGGAACGGCCGATCATTCTGTAGCGGCGGTGATCTGGCCGAGTTCGGTTCGTTCGCCGACCCGGCCAGCGCTCATCTGGCCCGTACCAGGCACAGCCCGGCGCTGGTGCTCGATGAACTCACCGCGCGGCTGGGGCGACGCTGCCGCGCAGAGGTGCACGGTCAGGTGCTGGGCAGCGGATTGGAGATGGCCTGCTACTGCGGATGGGTCAGCGCTCACCCGGACGCCACGATCGGCCTGCCGGAACTGGCGCTCGGGTTGATTCCCGGGGCGGGCGGCACGGTGAGCATCACGCGCCGGATCGGCCGGTGGCGCACCGCCTACCTCGTGCTCTCCGGGCGCACCATCGACGCAGCCACCGCGCTGGCCTGGGGCCTCGTGGACGAGGTGCGTCCGCTTTCGGTGACTCTGCCATGAGGGCGGGCCGTTCTCGCACTTCCACGCCCTAGCCGCAGGATCAACCGCCGTGACTGGCATAGTGCGAGATGTGAAACAGGGTGGCCCGTTCTTCGATGACCTGCAGGTCGGCCAGGTATTCGACAGCGCGCCGTCGATGACCTTGACGCCCGGGGCGGCCGCGACCCACCAGGCGATCCTCGGTGACCGGCTGCGGCTGGCGCTCGACGCCGAGCTCGCCACCGCGGTGACGGGGGAGCCCGGCCCGTTGGCGCATCCCGCGCTGGTGTGCGACGTGGCGATCGGACAGAGCACCCTGGTGACCCAACGCGTCAAGGCCAACCTGTTCTACCGGGGCCTGGCGTTTCACCGTTGCCCGGTGATCGGGGACACCTTGCACACCCGCACCGAAGTAGTTGGCCTCAAACAGAATTCGATCAAGCCGGGACGGTCCGCCACCGGCCTGGCAGCCCTGCGGATGACCACGGTAGACCAGAAGCACCGCAAGGTTCTCGACTTCTACCGCTGTGCCATGCTGCCGCTGTCCGGTGACGGCGTCGACACCGGGCATGCCGACGACCTGTCGACCATCGGGGCCGATGCGGCAGCGCCGAACCCCACGGCCGACTGGGATGCGGACGCGTTCCGGACCCGGGTACCCGGACCGCATTTCGACCCGGCGGTGGCCGGCTCGGTGCTGCACAGCACCGCCGATGTGGTCAGCAGCGCTCCCGAACTGGCCCGGCTGACCCTGAACATCGCTGCCACCCACCATGATCGGCGCGTCGGCGGCGAGCGCCTGGTGTACGGCGGGCACACCATCGGGCTGGCCCTGGCCCAGGCCACCCGGTTGCTCCCGAACCTGGCTACGGTGCTGGGCTGGGAGTCCTGCGACCACACCGGTCCGGTACACGAGGGCGACACATTGTTCAGCGAGCTGCACGTGGAATCGGCCCAGGCTCCAGTCCTGCAATTGCGCTCACTGGTGTACGCGGCCGGCGGGCCCGACGGCGGCGACCGCCAGGTGCTGGACTGGCGGTTCAGCGCGCTGCAGTTCTGATGGCACCGTTGGCGATTCCACTGAGCCTGCGCAGACAGGCCCAGATGGTCGCCGACGATTTTACGGCGCTCACCGGGGCGGCGGTCGATGCCACCGAACTGCTCACCGGCCGCGCTGCCCTGCTGAACATCGCACCCCAGGAACAGGTGTCGGCGGGTGGGGCGACGCGCCTGCTCCCCACCCGCGACGGATGGGTTGCGCTGACGCTGTCGCGGCCTGACGACATCGCCGCGATACCCGCTCTGCTGCAGACTGATTCAGTCGAGGACGAGCCCTGGCAGCCGATCCTGGACTGGGCCGCGGTGAACTCCGCCGCCCAGGTTGCCGATCGGGCCCGGCTGCTCGGATTGCCCGTCGCCGTGCTCGGGGAAACCGCACCCGCGCCACCGGTGATCAGCCAGGTCGGGCCCACCCAGACCGGTTCGCTGGCCGGTGCACTGGTGGCCGACCTGTCGTCGATGTGGGCCGGCCCCTTGTGTGGACAGTTGTTGGCCCGGGCCGGGGCCACCGTAGTGAAGGTGGAGAGCTCGAGCCGTCCGGACGGGACCCGCTCCGGGGCACCCGAGTTCTACGACTGGATGAACGGTGGAAAACTTTCGTACGCCGTTGATTTCGGCAACCCCGAGGATCTGATTGCCTTGGTCCAGGTGGCCGACGTGGTCATCGAGGCGTCGCGCCCGGCCGCACTGGGCCGACGCGGGCTGGGGCCCAGCCTCACCCCGGCCCTGCCCGGCCGAACCTGGCTGCGCATCACCGGCCACGGCACCGCGGGCGAGAAGGCCGGCTGGGTGGCGTTCGGCGACGACGCGGCGGTGTCAGGCGGGCTGGTCGGATACCGCGGGGGCGCACCGGTGTTCCGCGGTGACGCGATCGCCGACCCGCTCACCGGGCTGCATGCCGCGGCTGCTGTGGCGGCGTCGCGGAACCGTGGCGGTGGCGAGCTGATCGAATTCTCGATGGCGGCCGTGGCGGCCGGGTACCGGCATTGCGAGGACGAGGGCGCCGACGTCATCCCGGTACCGCCCGCCGCAGGTCTGCCCGGCCGAGACCTCGGGGCCGACAACGAGGCCGTACGCGGCCTGGTGGCGGAACGGGCCGATGCCTCATGCTGATTCGCCGCGCCACGCTGCTCGACGGGTCCGTGGTGGACATCCGCGTCGGACACATCATCGAAGGGCTCGCGGCAGCACTGCCGCCTGAGCCCGATGAACAGGTGCTCGACGCCGCGTTCGGCACAGTGATCCCGGGCTTGCATGACCACCATCTGCACGTGTATTCGGCTGCCGCCGAGCAGGATTCCGTCCGCGTCGGTCCGGCTGAGGTGGCCGACGAGGTTGCGCTGGGCACGGCGCTGACCTCCGCGGCACCGGGCAGCGACGGCTGGATCCGGGCTGTCGGCTATCACGAGGCGGTGGCCGGCTCCCTGGACCGTCACGCATTGGACCGGTTGGGCCCGGACAGCCCGGTGCGGGTGCAACACCGCAGCGGCGTGCTGTGGACGCTGAACTCGCCAGGTCTTGCGGCGCTGGGTCTGGCCGATCACCCGGACGGGCGGCTGCGCAGCGCGGACACGACCTGGTCGCAGACCTTGGAACGCAGGCCCGCAGCGGTCGCGGAGTTCAGCGCCCGGCTGGCCGGCTACGGCGTCACCGGGGTCACCGATGCCACGCCTGACCTGCATCCCGCCGATCGCCCCACCAGCCTGCGGCAGCGCGTGCACTACCTCGCTCCGGGCAAACGAATTCTGCACGACGACGGGCTCGACCTCGATGAGTTGACGGCTTGGATCGCCGAGCGACACCGGGCCGGTGAGCCGGTGGCCGTGCACTGTGTGACCGCGGCTCAGCTCGTCGTCACCATCGCGGCGCTGCAGGCCGCTGGCGGCCATCCCGCCGACCGCATCGAGCACGCCGCGATGGTGCCGCAGGACTGCGTCGCCGACCTCGTCGAGCTCGGGATCACCGTGGTGACCCAGCCCAACTTCGTCGCCGAGCGGGGCGACCAGTACCGCACGGATGTCCCTGCCGCCGAACAAGATCAGCTCTGGCGGCTGGGCACCCTGTTGTCGGCAGGGGTGCCGGTGGCACTGTCCACCGATGCACCGTTCGGCGCCGCCGACCCGTGGGCCGTGATGCGCGCGGCAGTGCACCGGCGCACTCCGCGCGGTGTGGTGCTCAACCCGGCCGAACGGATTTCGGGGCGGCGGGCTCTGGCCCTGTTTCTGGGCGATGCGGAGAGCCCGGCCCGGCCGCGGCGCATCGCGCCTGGTGAGCCTGGTGACCTGTGCCTGCTGGCCGGTTCCCCGCAGCAGGTGATCGACGCACTCGACGCCGAACTGGTGGCCGCCACCGTCATCGGCGGGGAAGTGGTCTTCGAGCGGTGAGTGTGTGGCGGGCGCCGGGGATGCCGGCGTTGTTGGGTGCGGCTGCGCTGGGTTTCACCGGATTTGCGCTGCTGCTTCCGGCGGCGCCCATGTGGGCGGTCCACATCGGCGCCGACCATCTCGGCGCCGGCCTGGTCAACACCGTGCTGATGGGCTGCACGGTGATCGCCCAACTGTTGGTCGGGCGGTTGTTGCGACGGGTCGGTTGGCCTGTCACGTTGGCTGTCGGCCTGGTGTTGTTGGGCGCTCCGGCCGTCGTGCACATGTTCGCCCACAGCCTGTGGGCGGTCCTGCTGCTCGCGGCCCTGCGGGGGTTCGGCTTCGGGATCCTCACCGTCTGCGCCGTCGATGGGATCGCCGGGCTGGTACCCCCAGAACGTCGCGGCGCAGCGATCGGCGCATACGGACTTTCCATCGCCGCACCACAATTCGTCTTCGTCCCGCTGGCGCCGTGGCTGGCCGAGCACATCGGCTTCGAGTCCGTGTTCCTGCTCGCGGCCGCGCCGTTGGTGGCGGTACCCCTGGCGTTGATCCGCACGCATCCGGTGCCTCGGCCACCGGCGCCTTCCGGTGAGCACCTTCCGGCGACCCGTCGCTTGGTCAACCCGATCGCCGCGCTCGTCGTGATCACTGCCGCCGGAGGCGCCGTCACCACGTTCGCGCCCCAGTTCGGCAGCGCCGAGATGGCGTTCGGGGCGTTGCTCGGTCTGACCGGGACCGCGGCGGTGAGCAGGTGGTGGATCGGCGGTGTCGCCGACCGGTACGGCCCGGTTCGCTTCATCGCCCCGATGCTGGGCGTCGGCGCGCTGGGTCTGGTGGCGATCGCACTCGGACTGGCCGACCACCGTGCCGTTGTTGTCATTGCCGGCTCGGTCTTGGTCGGCGCGGCCTTCGGCGGCCTGCAGAGTCTCACGCTGGTGCAGGCCTTCGCGGCCGCCGGTGAGCATGCCCGGGGCGCGGTCAGTGTGGCCTGGAACGTCGGGTTCGATGCGGGGACCGGTCTGGGGTCGCTGGCGGTCGGTGCCGTGGCAACCGCGTTCTCGTTCCCGGCGGCGTTCGCCGTGATGACGGCCGCGTGTGTGGGGGTCGGGTTGATGTGGGTACCCACTCGCCATGACGGGCAATCAGAACGCGGCACCACTGGTTGACGCGCTGCGCGAATACCACAATTCCAACCGCTACGGCTTCTCCCCACCGGGGCATCGTCAGGGCCGCGGCGTCGATCAACGGGTCTTGCAGATCCTCGGCCGCGAGCCGTTCTTCAGCGATGTTCTGGCCGGCGGCGGGCTCGACGACAGACGGATGAGCAACGGTTATCTGAAGCGGGCCGAGGAACTGATGGCCGAGGCGGTGGGGGCGAGGGCCGCCTGGTTCTCCACCTGCGGCAGCTCGTTGTCTGTCAAGGCCGCGATGATGGCGGTCGCCGGGTGCGACGGCAGCCTGCTGCTCAGCCGGGACAGTCACAAATCGGTGGTGGCCGGGCTGATCTTCTCTGGTTTGACACCGCGCTGGATCACCCCGCAGTGGGATGCCGAGCGTCATCTCTCGCACCCGCCGTCGCCCCGGCAGGTCGAGGAGGCTTGGCAGCGGCATCCGGATGCCGCTGCCGCGTTGATCGTCAGCCCCAGCCCGTACGGCACCTGCGCCGACATCGAAGGCATCGCGGAGGTCTGCCACCGCCGGGGCAAGCCTCTCATCGTCGACGAGGCATGGGGCGCGCATCTGCCCTTCCATGAGGATCTGCCGACCTGGGCGATGAACGCCGGTGCAGATGTGTGCGTGGTGAGCGTGCACAAGATGGGAGCCGGATTCGAGCAGTTATCTGGGGTCAGATTCTGATGTTTACTGTTGTTCCCGCTGAGGCGATCTGATCTAGTCGGGCCTGATCGGAAACAGGTTAGGCTGTTGGTGTTTCCGGTTAGGGGTTGGTTGGTGCGTTCTGGT